>JAAZFW010000106.1 GCA_012511525.1 Clostridiaceae bacterium | reverse complement strand
CGCGGCGGTAGCGGCGGTCAGCGGGAAATGTTCCCGGCGATCTGCTCGGAATGCGGTCGTGAGACCATGGTCCCCTTCCGTCCATCAGGCGACAAGCCGGTCTACTGCAAAGATTGCTACAGACCCAGAAGCCGTTATTGATCCCAAGCAAACCATCACCCTGAGACGAGACCTCCTGCAGCGGTTTGCTGCAGGAGGTTTATCTTTTCAAAAGTTCCGCGAGGAACATCAACCGAGGAGGACATGAACACCATGCACGACAAATCTTTACACCTGCTGATCCACGATTTGGCCATCCAGGCCCGATCGAGCGGAAATACGCTGGCATATGATGCTGTCATGCAGGCCATGTCAGATGCGGATATCGAGCCCGAGCAGACCGAGACGGTGCTTGGGCAGCTGTCTGCCAAAGGTGTCTCGATTCAAAAGGAAACCGACCCCGAAGAACAATCCAGCAGCACTGAGACAACAAACAGCGACGATCCGGTCCGGATGTACCTTAAGGAGATCGGCAGCATCGACCTGCTGACCCAGGACGAGGAGATCGAACTGGCCAAGGCGATCGAATCCGGCGACGAAGATGCCAAGAAAAGGCTTTGCGAAGCCAACCTGCGGCTGGTCGTCAGCATCGCCAAGCATTATGTCGGCCGCAACATGTCCTTTCTCGACCTGATCCAGGAAGGCAACATCGGGCTTTTGAAATCGGTCGAAAAATTCGATTACACCAAGGGCTTCAAGTTCAGCACCTACGCCACCTGGTGGATTCGCCAGGCGATCACGCGGGCAATCGCCGACCAGAGCCGGACCATCCGCGTGCCGGTGCACATGGTCGAGCTGATCAACAAGACGATCCGCTGCCAGCGGCGCCTGAGCCAGGAACTGGGCCGGGAGCCGGATGACGCGGAACTGGCGGCCGAAATGGGCTTGACGGTGGAGAAGGTCCGCGAAACGCTCAAGTACGCGGTCGACCCCGTCTCGCTGGAAAAGCCGATCGGTGAAGAAGGCGACAGTTCGCTGGGCGATTTCATCCAGGATGACGATGCCGTCTCCCCGATCGATTTCGCATCCCAGTCCCTGTTCCGCGACCACCTGCTGGAATTGATGGACCACCTGACCCCGCGCGAAAACCGGGTGCTGCGATTGCGCTTCGGCATCGACGACGGGCGTACCCGCACCCTGGAGGAAGTCGGCCGCGAATTCAATGTGACCCGCGAACGGATCCGCCAGATCGAGGCCAAGGCCCTGCGCAAGCTGCGCCATCCTTCCCGGAGCCGCGTGCTGGCCGGCTATCTCGACTGATACGGTTTCCCAAAGCCTTGAAGATAAACAACCCTGTGCATAACCGGACAAGACCGGTTATGTTGTGTTTCGTTATCCTTCTGCCATCATGGTCAAGAATTCGGCCGCGATATTCGGGTCGAACTGCGTGCCCGCAGCGTTCCTGATCACGCCAAGCGCCTGTTCCCTGCGCTGCTCGAGAGGCAGATCGCCGCGATGGAGCACCCGGTCATAGGTTTCCGCGATCGCGACGATACGCGAGAGCAGCGGGATCTGCTCGCCCTTGAGGCCACGCGGATAGCCTTTGCCGTCCCAGCGCTCATGATGGCTGTAGACGTATTCGGACAAGTCAAGCGTCTCGTCGAACAGGTTGAGGATGCGGTAACCCACGATCGCGTGCTGCTGCATCGCTTCCATTTCATCCTCGTCGAGCCGCTCGCCGGTGACGGCCTTGTCGTCGAACGCGATTTTACCGATATCGTGCAGATAACCGGCCCGCTCCAGCGTCTTGATCTGGGGCTCATTCAGTCTCAGTGCGCGGCCCAGGCGGGCGCATAGTTCGCTGACCGACCGGGAATGGTCTCCCTCCCGCTTGGAGCGGCCGTGCAGCGTTTCCACGATCGTGTCGATCGCATCCTGCTGGACCGTCTGGCGGTTGAGCGTCTTGTCCTTGTACATCTCGTTTTCGGCATTGGCCAGGATTTCCTCCAGCGACAGGTCCGAATCGGTTTTGGTCTCGACCCCAAGGGAGATGGAGCACTTGACAGCGGCGACCCGCGCCCCGGCAAAGCCGTCACGGATGCGTTCCAGAAGCTTGTTCGCGTTGGCCTTGCTGGTTGACGGCAGCAGGATCACAAACTCATCACCGCCGATGCGGGCGACAACATCCTTCTCGCGGCAGCTCTGGGCCAGGATCTGGGCGGATTTTTGGATCAGCTCCTCGCCGGCGGCATGCCCGAAGATGTCGTTGGTCAGTTTAAGGCCGTTGATATCGGCGAAGATGACCGACAGCGGCCAGTTCTCTGGCTTGTCCATCTCATTTAGCCTGTGCTCCAGGACGCGCCGGTTGAACAAGCCGGTCAAGGCGTCGTGTTCGTTCAGGTAACGGATTTTCTCCTCGTGTTCCCTGCGCTCCGTGATGTCCATGAAGGTGATCACGCCGCCGACGACGTTCCCGTTCTTGATCTGGGGATAGGCGTGGTAGGCGACATCGAATGCGCTTTGGTCCGCTTTCCAGAAGACTTCGTCATCCGCGGCATAGCCATGGCCGTTTTGGATGGCCTGGTAGACTTTGCAGTCCTGGAGCGGAAAGGGTTTTCCGTCCCGGGTGGTGTGGTGGAGCAGCTGGTGCATGTTCTTGCCCAGCAAGTCCTGGGCGTCCCGGTACCCAAGCAGCTCGATGCTGCTGCGGTTGCAAAACGTGCAGTTGCCCTCGAGGTCGATGCCGTAGATGGCCTCTGCCGTCGAGTCCAGGATCAGCTGCAGCTGGCTGTTCGACGCCTCCAGGTCTGCCGTGCGGTCACGCACGGTCTCTTCGAGGCTGTTGATCAGGCGCTGCATCTTGTCGGCCACCTGGTTGAAGCTGCTGGAGATGACGCCGATCTCGTCGTTGCGCAAAATGGCGACGCGCTGGGACAGGTCGCCGTCGGACAAGGCTGACGAAACCTGCAGCAGGGTTTGCATCGGCCTCAGCAGCCGGCGGGTGACATAGATGTTGAGCCCCATGGCCAGAATCAGGCCCAGGATCACCAGCAGGATGGTCCAGGTCAGGTTGGCCATGACCGGCGCCAGCAGGTAGCTGCGCGGGATGGCCGAAAAGACAACCCACTCGATACCCGGCATCCGGATTTCCTGGACCGCGACGTAGAGGTCGGACGCGCCGCCTCGGTACAGGAAAAAGGCTTGCTGGTCCTTTAAATATTCCTGGTAAGCCTGGTGGACCGCCTGACT
>JAAZFW010000105.1 GCA_012511525.1 Clostridiaceae bacterium | reverse complement strand
GCGTGCCGGCCGCCCGGATCGCCAGCGACTTCTACAAGATGTTCTGTGACCGCGGCCATAAGGATCACTTTGTCTACGGGCCCTGCCACGGCATCGGCATGATCGAGGTCGAAGCGCCCTGGATGGAGAGCACCTCGACGTACGACCTCAAGCCCAACATGACCTTCCAGATCGACACGTTTGTCTCCGGCAGCACCTTCGGGATCCGCTGGGAAAAGGGCGTCGTGATCACCCAGGACGGTTTTACCAGCTTGTGCCCGCCGATCGGCGAGATCTACGAGCTGGACGTTTGAGGAGCGGATCGTAAACAAACCGGAAACAGGCCTTGCCGGCCCGTCAAACGGCCGGCAAGGTGTTTGGGGAGGTGTTTAGGATGAAGCTGGAACGGGCATTTTTCAAAGAGCTGGAACAAGCCAAGCAAAACCGCGTTCCCCTGGTGATCCCGGTCGGAACCATGGAATACCACGGCCCGCACTGTGCGCTCGGCTGCGACACGCAGATCGCCTACGGGATTCTCGAACGGCTGGAGCGGATCAAGGAAATTGTCATCGCCCCGCCGGTCTGGTACGGGGTGGCCAGCTATGCCGTCGCCGGTCCGGAAAAAAATACGGTCCAGGTCGACGCCGACGTGCTCGAGCAGTATATGGGCTGCGTGCTCCGCTCGCTGCTGGTCGGTGGCTGGCGCAACATCTACATCGTGATCCACCACCAGTACGAGCAGGAGAACCTGATGCCCATGACGCTGGCCTGCATGAAAGCGGCCAAGAAGCTCCTGATGAATTTCCTCGAGGAAACCCGCGGCCACGCCTGGTGGGGCGACAATCAGAACGCCTCTTATTATGCGCAGCTGGACGCGGCGGAAAACCCGCTCAACTGGATCCAGGTCGTGCCCTGCATGAGCACCCGAGCCCAGCAGGAAACCGGCTATGATCACGCCGGCAAGTGGGAATGCTCGATCCTGAGCGCCCTTGATCGGGATGTGGTCGATCTGTCGCGTGTCAAGGACAGCGACGAGTGGTTTATCCAGGATGCCGTGGATGCCACCGTTGCCATCGGCGAAGAGATGATCGCCAAATCGCTTGAGGATCTGGCAAAGCGGATTGTCTAGATACGCGGACCGGCATGCTATAATAAACAACTGGAGCCGGATGACCAGGCCCGTTTTTTCGGCATGCGAGGTGATCAAGTGGTCAAACTGAAGGATATTGCCCGCGAACTCAAATTGTCGACATCGACGGTCTCGCGGGTTGTCAACAACCAGGACCGGGTCGATCCGGAGACGCGCCAGCGTGTGATGGCCGCGCTAAAGCGGCACAACTACCAGCCCGATGAAAATGCGCGCCGGCTCAAGACCAATTCGTCCAACGTGATCGGGGTGATCGTGCCCGACATCGCCAACCCCTTTTTCGCCCAGGTCATCAAGGGCATCGAGAAGGGGCTGGCACCTGCCCGCCATCCGCTGCTCTTGTGTAACACGGATGAGTCGCGGGAGCGGGAAGTAGAAGCGGTCCAGCTGTTCCGGCGCCAAAAGGTGGCCGGGATCATCGTTGCCACCAGTCTGGAACAGCGCCAGATCCGCAAAACCTATGCGGCGGCCGGCTGCCCGGTGGTCTTTTTCGACAATGTGCCCCATGACCTGGAACCGGTACGTGCGGTATCGATCGACAACGCCCGCGCAGCCTGCGAACTGGTTCGTTACCTGGTCAGCCAGGGACACCGGCGCGTCTTCCTGATCGGCGGACCGCTCGGTGAGTCGTCGGCCGACGC
>JAAZFW010000104.1 GCA_012511525.1 Clostridiaceae bacterium | reverse complement strand
TCAGGACCAGCGTGATCCCGATGCCGGTGTCATAGAGGTTGCACTTCATGTGCGGGAAGGCGATGCCGTGGTCGGTCGTCAGCACGATCACGGTGTCCTGCCAGCGGCCGGACCGCTTGAGGGCGTCCAGCACGACGCCGGCCTGCTGATCCATGGCCTGGACGCTCTCGATGTAGTCCGCATAGTCCTCGCGCGTCTGCCGGTTGTTGGGCAGGCAGTGCGGCGGCAAGACCCGGTCCGGGTCGACCGTCTTGTGCGGCAGGTAGGGCCGGTGCGGCAGGAAAAAGCCGACCGACAAGAAGAATGGCTGGCGGTCCGGGCGGTTGCCCCAGTCGAGCAGGAAGGATGCCGCGGCGCGCGCGGTCGCCTGGTCCCGCTCGAGCGGACCCGGCTTGCCGCCCTTATCGTCCGGATGGGGCAGCACCTCCTGGTAGCCCAGCGCGAACGGGTCGCGGTGCTCGTGCTGGATGCCGCACAGCAGCGTGTAATAGCCGTTTTTGCGCATCAGGTGGGCCAGATGGCGGCCGGGGTCGTCCAAGGTGAAGCCGCGGTGCGCCAGGCCGATCAGGCCGTTGCTGTGCGGGTACAATCCGGTCAGCAGCGCGCCCCGGCTGGGCGAACAGGTCGGACCGGCGCAGAAGGCCTGCGTAAACACGGTCCCGCCCTGGGCTACACTTTCCAGGTTCGGCGTTCGGATGGCGTGGCCGTAAAGGCTGTTGTAGCGGCCCATGTCGTGCATGTGCAGGTAAAGAACGTTCATCTCATCAACTTCCCTTCTGCAGTTCGGCGGCCCCGATCGTCCAAGTGTCGTCCGCCAGGACCAGCTCGAGCGTGACGGCTCTGGGCCGGCAGGCGTCGTCATAAAGGACCGTTAGAACGGTCATCCGCGTCTGGTCGTCAGACAGCACCAACAGCGGCAGGGCCAGGGCGGGTTCTTCCAGCCAGGCCGAGAGCATCTGAAGAGACAGCTCCTGCCCGGCCTCCATGACAAGGAGAGGCTCCTGGAGCAAGCTCAGCACCCGGCCGCGCTGTGTTTCATCCGGCACCTGGCACGGCAGGCGGTCCGCCTTGCCATCGAGCGTCAGCCAGATTGCCCCTGCGACCGACTCGCTCTCCAGTGTTGCGACCGGAGTCCATTCGGGCAGGCCGTCCGCGGTTTTGCGCTCGACGCCGAACGTGAAGCGATGCCAGGCCGATGTTTCCGACAGCGTCGTGCCTTCGTAGCCAAGCTGGTGCTCGATCAGGCAGGCCTCGCCGTCCGGATAGACGATCTGCTGGGCCGGTTCTCCGGCCAGCGCTGCCGTCAGCAGCGTCTGCTGTCCACGAGCGGTGATGATGCCGCAGGTCTCGCGCAGGCAAAAGTCTGCCGGAACCAGGTCCGGGTTTTGCACCAGCAAACGACCTTCGACCAGCATCGTGTCCGGCCGCGAGCGGTCGATCCACGATGCCAGCTGGTCGACCGGAATGCTAAGGCTCAGCAAACCGGCGCCGAACTGGTCAAACAGGTCAAAATCGACCGAGCCCGTGATCAGGGGATCGAGCTGGCCGGCCAGTTCCTTGAAGGGCTGGAGGGCGTCCAGCAGCCGCCCGATGTCGTACAGCCGCTCCGGCGCGGGCGCATCGGTCGGCGACACCGTCGGGGATACGCCGCCGGTCACGGTCGGGGCCGGCGTCGGCGGAGGTACAATTTCGGCTTTCAGGGACACGCGCAGTCCGAGGGTCGGGTCGAGCGATGCGCCCGGTTCGGTCTCTTCGGCCTTCTCCCCGCTTAGCGACCAGGACAAGGTCGACGGCGGCAGGATGCCGGGCAGGTTTTGCTCCAGCTCGTCGAACAGCGAAAAGACCTCCTGGCTGGCAAACAGGTTGTCCTGGATCCGGATCGCCTGGTCGCTGTCCGCAAACGATGCGACCCGCGTGGCCAGGATATGCCCCAGCTGCCCCACCAGCGTCGTACGCAGCGCGCGCTGCAGGCGGTCCTGAGCCTGCTGGCTATTGGCCGCAGCCAGCGGTACGAGGTAGCCCTGGCGGCCGACCCATTCGCAGCGCGTGAAGGTCGAAGCCGTGAGATTCAAAGGCAGCATGCCGCTCCCGATGCTCTCGAACAGGCAATCGCTGGCGCTGACCTGGCTGGCCAGCCAGCTGTCGCCCGTCGCCAGCGGCGCGCCGGCGTTGTTGTAGAAGGTGCAGTTGTCCAGCACGACGCCCTCCGAGCCGTTTAGGCGCAGGGCATCGCCGGCACTGCCGAAGAATGCGCAGTCCTCGAAGCGCACGTTGACGCAATCGACGAGCTCGATCAGCGGCACAGAACCCGGTTCGGTCTGATCCGGCCAGTCCGGCTGGTCGTAGCCGAACCTCACCTGTTGGAACACGACAGTGTCACACGCCTTCAGCGTCAAGATCGCACGGTCGGC
Source organism: Clostridiaceae bacterium (assembly GCA_012511525.1). GTDB lineage: Bacteria > Bacillota > Clostridia > Saccharofermentanales > UBA5734 > JAAYBY01. The sequence continues at coordinate 4,930 of JAAZFW010000104.1, read as the reverse complement.
GCCATTCCGGGTCAGGATCGCCCGACCGTCCCCGGACGCGCGCACGGTCAGGGCGCTCACGCCGCTGATCCGGCCGGCTTGTTCCGCGTCCAGCCAGATCCCGTCCGGCAATTCCAGCGTGTGCCCCGTCGCGAACGCGCCATATGTTTCCACCGGTATAAGTTCCTGGTGGGCCGGCAGCGTCGGCTTCGGCGTGACCGTCGAACCGGACGGTTGCGGTCCGGGCGTCGGGGTCACCGAGATCACCGTCGGCTGCAAGGTGCCATCCGAGGTCGGTGTCGGCAGACAGCCTGACAAAGCCCAGCCCAGACTGACCGTCAGGACGGCAGCGAGCAGCTTTCGAGGCAGATCCTGCAGCGTGTAGGTCAAATCGTGCATGTCATACTCCCATCAGGATGTCTTGTCGTCATGCTAAATCAGTCTTTCCGCATCAGGCTGATCTGGTCGACGTAAAGCTCGCCGCGTTTCTTCCTGTCTTCAAAAATCAGGACCAGCCGGCGCACCTTGTCCAGCGGCAGGTCAAGCCCGCCAAGCTTGAAGCCAACCGTCTGCCAGCGCAGCGCAGACAAGATCACCTGTCGCTCCGGCAAAAGGTGCAGCGGCGCGTCAGGTTCGCCGGTTGCGAGCGCCAGCCGGGCATGCTTCATATGCTGGGCGGCGTTAAAGACTTGCAGGGTAATCTTGTCAAAGGCGCTCAAATCCAGGGGCGGGTTGAGCGACGCATAGTGCAGCAGCGGTTCGAGCGCCACCTCGTTTTGTTCGTCTGTCTGGTAGTGGAGCAGAAAAGCCCCGTCCCCCTCCGTCTTGTTGACCGGCTCGATATCGATGTCGCACTGGCCGCGAACGACGCGCCAGCGCGGGTGATAGCCGGTCGTCATGGCGTCGGACGCGTCCGGCGTGCACCAGAGCTGGAGCGATTCGCAGTGCGTCCATTCCAGCGACGGGCTGTACACGGACTGGAACCGGTCCGAGCGGAACGGCACCACCGGAAGCTGGTCGCGGCTGATCAGGTTGGCGTCCTGGTTCATGTCCCGAAACGCGTACGTGACCGCCTGCGGCTCCCGGATCTGGTCGTGCCAGACCATCACCCGCACCCCGTACAGGATGCGCGCCTGGGCCTCCCGGAACAATCGGTCCGGTCCGCAGATGGTAAAGCCGCACAGCCGTTCGCCCCCGCCGGTCACGCGCAGCCCCTCCCCGATCTGGCTGAACGAGAGCAGCATCTTGTTGCCGACGACCTCGATGTCCACGCATTCAGGCGCCGAGGCGGGAGCCTTGCGCTTGTAGAGCAGGCCCTGGGCGATCCTCGCCAGGCGCTGCCCGATCGGCAGCTTGGCCAGCGGATGGAGCGGATGACGCCACTCGAGCGGCGCCGCTTCGTAATCCGGCGGCAGATCGTAGACTGGCAGGACAGCCGTCGGGTTGGCGAGGCTGTGCCGGACGGCAGACAGCATTTCGTTGAAGACGCTCAGGCGCTGACCGTCCGGATCGCCATACCAGTAGGGCGCCAGCTGCACGATCAGGAAAGCCAGCCCCTGAGGCTGGGCCGGGGTGAATACAGCGCCCCAGTCGGTGGCCAGCTGGCGGAACGCGATCCGGTAGACCTGCGGCGAATGGACGTCGCTCTCGCCCTGGTACCAGAGCACCCCGCGGGCGCCAAATGCTTTGAGCGGCGCGATTTTGCTGTTGAACAGGGCGGCGGGCTGGTACTGGGCCGATTCCCAGTTGCGGCTCGTGTCCCAGTTCTGTTCGTCACGGTAAAAGCCCATCTCGACGACGTGCTGCCGGATCGCATCTTCCGCCTCCAGCGACGGACGGCTGATCCAGGCATGGATGCAGCTGCCGCCCAGAGCGGTCTCGATCAGGGCGACCGGAATTTTAAGATCAAGATGCAGTTGGCGGACACAGGCAAACCCGATCGCCGAGACGCCGGCCATATCGCGGGGCTGGTCGCCGCGCAGCCAGACGGCTTCGCAAAGATCCTCAGCCGGGCCGAAGCTGTAATGGGGGTGATCGCGCCCCAGTCCGGTCGCGGACTGGCTGAGAATACGCACATAATGGACGTTCGCGATGTCTTCGATTTCCTGGTGGCCCAGCACGGCCGAAAGCGGCATGTGCATGTTCGACTGGCCGCCGGCGATCCAAACCTCGCCGAAGCGCACGTCATCGAGCACGATCCGCTCGCCTTCCGATTCGAGTGTCAGGCAGTACGGGTCGAACGATGCCTCGCAGGCCGGGCCTTCGATCTGAAACCGGCCCGCCTTATCTGCCAGGACCTGCTGGCGGAAGATCGTGCCGTACTGGCTGTCCAGCGGCGATACGGCCCGGCCGTCAAACGGGCGCCGCTCCAAACTGAAGCGGACCTGGGCTCCGGACAGGGCGCGGCCGCGCAGCATCATCGGCACCTGCTGCTGCAGGACCATGCCGGACTGGAAATAAGATGGAAGGCAGAAATTAGCGGCCATTATGCACTCCTGATCGCATCGTAAGGATATTATACCTTTAGACCCGGCAGTCTGGCAAACCAGGCACGCTGCGGCAAGTGTCCCGGCGCCGGCCGCTATTCGATCAGAAGAAGCCCCCCGATCGTCTTGAGCACCACCAGGATCTGGTCCTTGCTGACGGTTTTCGGCAGGTGCAGCGACAAGCGCACCAGCGTATACTCGGCATCGTCGCCCTCGATTTCAATGTTGGTGATGTTGGCGCCGGCTTTGCCAATCGCCGAAGCGACTTCGCCCAGCTTGCCCGGGGTGTTCTCCACCCGGATGATGATCTCAGGATTGGTCTTGGCCTGGCTGATCCGGCTTTTTTCAAATTTCTCCAGCAGGACCAGCGCCCCGAACACGATGGCCACGGCAATGGCGGCCGCGGCATAGTAACCGGCGCCGACGGCAAGGCCGATGCAGGCGACGGCCCACAGGCTGGCCGCGGTGGTCAAGCCGCGCACGTTGACGCCCTGCTTGATGATCGTGCCGGCACCCAGAAAGCCGATCCCGCTGATCACCTGGGCGCCGAGCCGCGTCGGGTCGATGTCGACCCCGCTCCCCTGGTAGACCGTGACCATGTACTCAGAGGTAACCATGACCAGCGCCGAGCCCAGCGAAACCAGAAGATGCGTGCGCAATCCGGCCGCGCGCTTCTTGCTCTCACGCTCCAGGCCGACGACGCGGCCCAAAAGTGCCGCGAGCAGCAACCGCCCCGCCATGATCAGGATATCCGTCATGCCATCACGCCCTTTCCCGTGAAATAACCTTATGGTAACAGGTCTGGTCCGATTTGCAATGTTTAGGGACGTTCATCAATAAGCAGCTCTATAGGTTCTCCGAGAGATTGACCAGACTCGTCAAGCTCTCGAAGAAAAGAGCCACTCATTTCTTACCCGTCCCTTAGCGAGCGGTGCGCACCAGTTCGTAGAGGCCCATCGCCGTAAAGCCCAGGCACTTGCACCGGGCCCGGTCGCGGCCCAGGTGGCGGCGCAGTGCCGCGTCGACCTGGTTGTTGTCATCGTCGCTGGCCAGGCGCAGGAAATCGATCACGATCATGCCGGCCGTGTTGCGCAAGCGCAGTTCCGCCGCCACGGCGGCGGCCGCCTGCAAATTGGTGCGCAAGCGCAGGTCCTGCCCGGAACGGCCCCCCGTGTCCTTGCCGCTGTTGACGTCGATGACTGTCAGGGCTTCGGTCGTGTCGATCACGATGAAACCGCCCTTGTCCAGCCATACCTTGCGCCGGGTCAGATGCTCCTCGAGGTCGGCCAGCCCCAGGATATCCGCCAGACCGTAACCGCCGCTTTCCGGCTGGAAATGAAGCAGCGGCAAAGCGGCCGGCAGCTGAGCTGCCAGCAGCGCGCGGACCTGCTCGTACAAGTCCGGTTCCGCGACGCGGATGCGTGCCAGGTTCGGCCCGACCCAGCTGGTCAGGGCGATATAGCACGGTTCACCCAGCGGATAGAGCAGCCGCGGCACCGGTCCGCCGGCCATGTCCTGCTCCAGGGTCTGCCAGAACCGCTCCAGCCGCTCCAGGTCCTGGCGGTAGAGCCGCTCCCGTTCATCGGGCTCGAATTCGCGCAACTTGCTGCGCCGCCGGTGATGGCCATCCAACAGCCAAACGGCGTAAAGCCCGGGCAATTCGAAGCGCGTGCTGACGCGGTGCCCCTTGCCCGGTGCGGTCAGCTTCCTGAGCTGCACGCACAGCGTCTGGCCGGCCTTGATCCCGGGCGGCGCCTCGTTCAGGGGCAGCAGGGCGTCGTGGCTGTCGCCGATATCGATGAATGCCCCGTTCAGGGCCGGTGTGACCTGACGCACTTTGCCCAGATAGAGGTTCTGACGGAAAAAGGTCTGGCCCGGCGCTGCCAAAACGACTTCAGCTGGCTGACCGTCCTCGAGCAGAACGCAGAACAGCATGTCGCGGCGGCGGTAGACCGCCAGCTCCTGCGCCGGTTTGTCCGCCGTCTTCACGGGAGGGTGTCCAGCCAGAGCCGGGTTCGGGTCACCTGGCAGTCGGCCGCGGCCAGCTCGTCGAGGCCGCCCAGCGCGCACAGCACCTGCAGCAGCAGGTCGGGACGCAGGTTGCGGCGGCTGCCCGCCAGGGCGGTTACAAGCAGTGTGTCCGTCGCCTCCGATTGCCAGCGCAGCACCAGCGGCCGGATGTCGATCTTTACCTGCCGGCCCTTGCTGTTCTTGTCGGCGATCCAGGGCAGGTCGGCGGCAGTCTGGTTCAACCGGTCGGCTGCTTCGGCCAGGCCGGGCGTCTGCAGGCGGTACGCCGCCGCTTGGACCCGGCTCATCAGGCTGGGGCCGTCATCTTCGGCCAGAGAAGCGCTGTGGACGGCAAGGCCCGGCGGCAAGTGGTCATTCAGCGCGGCGCACCAAACCCCGGCTTGCGCGGCGTTCGCTTCGGCCGTTTCGTCCAGGCGGATATCCAGCCAGTCCGC
>JAAZFW010000103.1 GCA_012511525.1 Clostridiaceae bacterium | reverse complement strand
GGTATTGCCATGCGCACAACAGTCACAATTCGCTTCCCGCGCTTTCGTTATATGGTTCTGGCCCTGTTTTTTTTGCTGTTTTTGTCTCTCGCCCAGCCTGTCGCCGTATACGCGCAAACAGAAACCGGGGATCCAGCACGTCTGGTTCAGCTGGCCGCCGGATCCAGCCATAGCGCCATGCTCCTGCAGGACGGCTCGCTTTGGCTCTGGGGCGACAACAGCTACGGACAGCTCGGTTTTGCCGACGAGGACTACATCGACGCGCCCAGGCGCCTGATGCTGCCCGAGAAGGCGGCGGCGGTAAGCCTGGGTTCGAGCCATACACTTATCCTGACTGACAGCGGCACCGTCTATTCCGTCGGCCGCAACACCTTCGGGCAACTGGGCGACGGCACGACAGAACCGGCCGACCGGCCATTGCGCGTCGAAGGTTTGCCGCCGGTCCGGGCAATCGCCGCCGGCTCGCTCCATTCGCTGGCGCTGGCCCGGGACGGCAGCGTCTGGGGTTGGGGCGACAACAGCCATTACCAGTTGGGCGAACCATACGGTGAAGCCATCAAGGACAGCGAGGGCATCACGATCGGCTACCGGCAGAAATCACCTGTCAAGGTCGTGATCGAAAAGGCCGAAGCCGTCGCGGCCGGCGGACGGTTTTCTCTTTACCTGCGCCAGGACGGCCAGCTGTTCGCCTGGGGCGATAACAGCCGCGGCCAGTTGGGCGACGGAACGGTTCAGCTTCGTTCCAGGCCGACTGCTGTTGTCGGACTGGGGCACGTGCGGCTGATCGCAGCCGGCTACCAGCACGCGGTTGCCGTATCCAGCCAGGATGGCCAGGATACGCTGTTCGCCTGGGGCGATCACTCGTCCGGTCAGCTCGGCCTGGCCGGCATGCCTGCAGGTGACGCATATCAAATGCTGCCGCGACAGGTCGATCTGAGCGCTTTCACCCAAAACCAGCCGGTGCAGATCGCCCGGGTCAGCGCCGGTTACGCACACACGGCTGCGGCCGCGGCCTCTTTGGGCGAACCGATGCAGCGCCTGCTGGTCTGGGGTGACAACACCTACGGGCAGCTAGGTCTCGGCCACACGCTTTTACAGGCGCAGCCCCAGGCGGTCAGCGCCCGCTATCACGACCTGTCCAGCGACCGGTTTTTGGCTTTTGACGCCCTGGCGTGCGGCGGCTTCCATACCCTGGTCTACAGCAGCAAGGGGCTGCTAGCTGCCAGCGGACTTGGCGACAGGGGGCAGTTGGGCACATTTTCCGTTGTTGACCGCAGCCGTCTGACAGCCGTCCAGATCCCTGACAAGATCAAGCCGGGCTGGCTCAGCGAAGCGGTCCCGGCCATTGTACGGGAAGAATCAGGCTCGATCAGCGTGCGCTGGCCTATGGCCCAGGACAATATTCTGCTGGCCGGATACACCGTTGGCCTCACCTGGTCCGACGGCACCGCCCTGACACGCCAACCCGGCCTGGCCCAGGAAGTGCGTCTAGATGGCGCCGACCTGCCGCCGGGTCACGACCAGCTCGCCCTGGAAGCCGTCATCTACGCCTTCGACGAAGCCAGCCGGCAAACCTCGCTCAAATCCTTAAGCAGCATCGCCGCCATCCTGCTGCCCGAAGATGCAGACGGACAGTCAGCCCAGGACTACTTTCCTGCCGCCCATACGCCGGTTCCACTGGCTGATAGCGCGCAGCATAACTGGCGGCCGACGACGACCGGTTTGCTGCAGCCGCTGGATGTGCCCTGGGATGTCACCGAAATCTACGGCGCCGATGCCCTGCCGGATGCGCC
>JAAZFW010000601.1 GCA_012511525.1 Clostridiaceae bacterium | reverse complement strand
TGATCAAGAACGGCAACGCCAACTACAAGTCCTTCAAGGACAACGGCAACGGCACGATCACGGTCGACGGACACACGTTCTCCTTTATCCAGAAGGATAAGCGTGCGATCACGATGTACGACGGCCTGGAATGCTGCCTGCAGGGCGGCTGCCACAACCCCCCGATCAACCACAACACGGCCAGCGGCATTCCGGCCCAGCGCGGCCTGGTCGCCAGCTACGGCTTCCGCTATAACGGCAAGTTCGCCGGCACGGCGCTGCCTCTGGGCACGATCCTGTTCATCGAGGGCTACGGCCTGGCCGTTGTCGCCGATGTGCACGGCAACCACAGCGACTCCAACCTGCTGGATGCCTGCTACGACGCCGGCGAGATCCGCTCGGGGGCGGTCACCTGGGGCAAGCGCACCAAGCGCGTCTACATCATCTCCATACCCTGATGAACAAGCGGGAAACCCAGGCGCTGCTCGAGCAGTTCGCCATCCGGCCGCAGCACCGGCTGGGCCAGAATTTCCTGGTTGACGACAACCTGACGCAGCGCATCCTGGATGCCGCCCAAGTCAGCGAACAGGATCTGGCGATCGAGATCGGGCCTGGCCTTGGCGCGCTGTCGCGCCCCTTGAGCCAGCGGGCCGGCAAGCTGGTCGCCGTCGAGATCGACCCCCGCCTGATCGCGCCGCTCCAGCAAGTCTTGGGGGACGCGCCGAACAGCCAAATTGTCGAAGCCGACGCTCAAGCCATCGACTTCAGTCGGCTGGAACCGGACTGGCCCGGGGAGACGGTCGTCCTGGCCAATCTGCCGTACTACATCACCACCCCGATCATCGAGAAGCTCGTATGCGAACGGCCGCAAGCGCGTCAGTTTGTCTTCATGGTGCAAAAGGAAGCCGCCGAACGGTTGCTGGCCCAACCGGGCAGCAAGCTATACGGCCCGACGGCCGTCCTGTTGGCCTGGCATGGACCGGCACAGCGGCTGTTCCCTTTGCTGCCGCAATCCTTCTGGCCCAAACCGCACGTCGATTCGGTCGTGATCAGCATCGGGCGCAAACAAAACGCAGATCCGGAAACGGCTCAGCAGCGCAAGCACTGGCTGCGCTTTTTGAATAACTGCTTCCGGCAACGGCGAAAGACACTTGGCAACAACCTGGAGAACATCGGACCTATCCTGGAACAGCTCGGATTGCCAAGCAAGGTCCGGGCCGAACAAATGTCTCTGGAACAATTTCGCCAGATCTATGACCTTCTTCAATCCAGCAAGTAAAGCCGTTTTCTGCTAAGATAAAAAGACCAACCTGAGAGGAGACTACCCGATGAACCTCTTTGATCTGACAGGAAAAACCGCCCTGGTCACCGGCTCGAGCCGCGGATTGGGTCGGGGCATGGCCGAGGCCCTCATGGAAGCCGGCGCCAGCGTTGTAATCGTGGGCACCCAGGAGAGCATCCTTGATCTGGCCGAGGATTACCGCAAAAGCGGTTACGCTTGCCAGGGCCTGGTCGCCGATCTGGGCAGCCGGGATGGGGCGGCAAAAGCGTACCATGAATCGGCCGCGATCCTGCATGCTCCCCCGGATATCCTGGTCAACGCCGCTGGTGTGCAGCGCCGCCACCCTGCTGAGGATTTCCCGATGGAGGACTGGGACACGGTGATGGCCGTCAACCTGGAAGCGGTCTTCATCCTCTGCCAGCTGGCCGGGCGCGACATGCTGGCCCGTGGCCGGGGCAAGATCATCAACGTCGCCTCGATGATGAGCTTTTTCGGCGGGATCACGATCCCGGCGTATGCCGCCAGCAAGGGCGGTCTGACCCAGCTGACCAAGGCGCTGGCCAACGAGTGGACCGGTCGCGGCGTTTGTGTCAACGCCATCGCGCCCGGCTACATGGCGACGGACATGAACACGCGCCTGCTCCAGGATCCCAAGCGCAACCAGGAGATCCTGGGCCGGATTCCGGCGGGACGCTGGGGCACGCCGGACGACATGAAGGGCATCACGGTCTTTTTGGCCTCGAGCGCTTCGGATTATGTCAGCGGCGCGATCATCCCGGTCGACGGGGCCTACCTGGCGCGCTGAAGACGTTGCCCCGCTCCCTCTTCTGCTTTATACTAAAGCCAATGAGCGGACCGGTTCTGACTAGGACCGGAAAGGAATAGAGGTGGATCCGGTGGCAGCGGACGAAATCAAGAAATGCTCGGTGCGGATCGGCGGGGTCAGTTACCAGCTGGTCACCAACGAGAACGAGACCTATACGCGGCAGATTGCCGCACACGCC
>JAAZFW010000600.1 GCA_012511525.1 Clostridiaceae bacterium | reverse complement strand
ATAACCGTCAAACCCGCGGCTGCCGCAGGTGATCGCGATGCTCAGGCCGGCTAGGTTGTGTTCGGGCAGGCTGTTCAGGCAGGCGTCCAGCTCGGTTTTTGGATCAGCCAAGGCTGTGCCAGGCAAACGCTGGCGCACCGGCAGAACCGGTGGCAGCGCGATCTTTTCGAGATAGGGGCTAAGGCTGTCGATGTTGCCCACCTCCGATGTCAGGACAATCCAATCGTTATCAGCGTAAGGAAAACCGGCGGGCTTTGCAAGGCATGCGCCCGATTCCGTCAGCCACCCTTTCGGCGGCGAAAAGATTACCAGAGCGGATGGACGGACGGGCGGATCAGCTGGTCGTAGATCTCCCGGACCTGGTTCATCTGCCCGTCGCTGAGCGGCGGCAATTCGGCGGCTGCCGCGTTGTCAATCACCTGTTCAGGCCGGCTGGCCCCGGGGATCACGCAGCTGACCGCGTCAAACATCAAGATCCAGCGCAAGGCAACCTGGGCCAACGAGACGCCGGTCGGGAAAATGGCCTTGAGCCGCGCGACGGCTTCCAGTCCGGTCGCGTAATCAACGCCGGAAAAAGTCTCGCCCTTGTCGAACGCCTGGCCGTCTCGGTTGAAGAAACGGTGATCCTTGGGGTCGAACTGGCTGGACGGGCCAAATTTCCCGGACAACAGGCCGCTGGCCAGCGGTACGCGCACGATGATCCCGACACGCCGCTTTTGGGCTTGCTCGAAAAACAGCTCGGATGGGCGCAGCCGGAACATGTTGAAGATGATCTGGACCGTTTCGACGCCAGGGTACTCGATGGCCTTCAAGGCTTCCTCGACGCGCTCCACACTGACACCGTAATGCAGGATCTTGCCCTGCCGCTTGAGGTCCTCCAGGACGGCAAACACCTCAGGCCGGTAGTAGACATCGGTTGGCGGGCAGTGCAGCTGGATCAGGTCGAGCGCCTCAAGCCCCGTGTTGGCCAGGCTGTCCTCGACAAAGCGGGTGATGTTCTCCCGGTTATAACCGTCGGCCGTGTGGGGCCTTAAGCGCCGGCCGCACTTGGTGGCCAGGAATATCTTTTCCGGCCGGCTGCGCACCAGCCGTCCGACTTGCCGCTCACTCTGGCGGTCGCTGTAGCCATCGGCCGTGTCGATGAAGTTGATGCCCAGGTCAGCGGCCTTTTCCAGGATGCTCCAAGCCCGCTGATCATCGAAGGGCTTACCCCAGCCGCCGCCCACCTGCCAGGTTCCCAGCGATATGGCGGATACATGAAGGCCTGTGCGGCCAAGCGGTCTGTACTGCATGTTGCACCTCCTTGCGCGCCTTTGGCGCTGCCTGATCTTATTTTACACCATCGCTGGCTGTCGGACTATCCGCCATCAGGCGCCCCTGCGCTGACGCCCGGCCCCGCGAGCCGGCTGCGCCCGCCGGAGACCGGCTGGACAGAAAGCTGGGTCCGGATACGTTCCTTGAGCGCCTGGACATGGGAAATGACCCCGATCAGCTTGCCGTCCTGCTGCAGACTGGCCAGCGTGTCCAGGGCCGTCTCCAGCGTCTCTTCGTCGAGCGTACCGAAGCCTTCGTCGAGGAACAGCGAGTCGACCCGCACGTTGCGGCTGGCCAGGCGTGACAGGCCCAGGGCCAGGGCCAGGCTGACGATGAAGCTCTCGCCGCCGGACAAGTTCTTGGTCGAGCGGATCTCCCCGGCCTGGTAGTTGTCGACCACGCTCAGCTCCAGCGGCTGGTCTGGATCGCGGACCAAAAGGTAGCGGTCTGACATCTGGCTCAGCTGTCGGTTGGCCTGGGCGACCATGCGCTCAAAGGTCAGGCCCTGGACGAAATTACGGTACTTCTTGCCGTCCGCGGAACCGATCAGCTCGTGCAGGCGGTTCCAGCGCCGGCAGACCAGGTCCTGAGATGCGATCTGCTCCTGCTTGATCCGGACACGCTCCCGGGCCGCATCGTGGTCGGCCAACTGCTGCTTGATCGCCCCGATTTCTTCGTGCAGCGCCTGGTATTCCCCGTTCAACTGCGCGTACTGGGCCTCGGCAGCTTCACGAGACGCGCTCCAGAGCGCTTTTTGCTCTTCCACAGCCAGGCGCTGGCTGGTGTCTGTCCACCGGGTCTTCAGTTCCTGGCGACGCTCGTCCAGCTGCCTGGCCTGTTCGGTCAATGCCCTGCGGTCCGCGTCAGCGAGACGGCAGGCCAGGAATTCGGCTTCGTCGCTTAGCCCGGCCTGGTCAAGAGCCCGCTCGAAGTCCGCCCGGGCGTCCCGCAAAGCCGGCAGGCGCTGTTCGAGCGCGGATTCGAGGTCAGCGGCTTGGGTCTTTCGCTTGTCCAGATCCCTTTGTGCCTGAACAGCCGCCAGGCTGGCAGATCGAACGGCCCCGTCGGCAGCCTCGACAGCCCGAACCAACTGCTGCTCTTCAGAATCGGGTTGCTTTTTTCCGTACAGCTGCTGCCGCTTCATCTGCAAATCCTGCAGCACATGGCGCTGCCGATCGCTTTTCTGCGTGTTTTCGCGGAAAGATTCCAGGCGCGCGTCCAATGTGGCCTGCCTGCCGCTTTGTTCCGTCAGCTGCTGCTGGGCCGCCTGCTCCAGCTCACGGCTCTTCGTTTCGACGCCCTGCCAGGTATGCAGTCTGGCTGCCAGCTTTTCCAGCAAGGCAGGCAATCCGTCTTCGAATCGAACGTCGGACAGGGCATACGGGCGTAGCAAATCCAGCAGATCGTCGCGCGAGTGTGTCATTTGAACGGCCAGCTCCGCCGCTTCGCGTCCCAGGCGATCGCGTTCAGCCTTGGCTGTCTGACAGGCATGCTCGGCCTGCATGACCTCACGTTCGGCCGCCGCCATCGGCCCGGCCGCCGCGCGTTCCTGGCCATCCAGCCTGCGCAGCTGGTCCTCCAGGCGGGAAGCCTTGTCGATGACGTCCTGCAAGGCCTCGATCGCCTGCTGTTCTTCATCCAGAGCTGGAACCTGGCCGCGGGCATAGGGGTGGTCCAGTGCGCCGCAGAGGGGGCAGGCCTCCCCGTCACGCAGACGCTTGCGCTGGTCTTCCAGGTCGGCGATGGTCTTGAGCAGCGCGAGGGTCTTAAGCCGCGCGGTCAGGTCCTGCTGGTATTCGCGCAGCAGACGCCCGTCCAGCAAGCTATTAAGGTCGCCGGCCAGCGCTTGCGTTTTCTCCTTGAGCGCTTTCGCGGCTGTCTGCAGGCTTTGCGCGGTTTGCACGGCTTCCTGTTTTTGCTTTTCGGCCATCTGCAAGGTTTGTTTCGCCGCGGCGATATCTATCTGCTGCTGCCCGGCACGCCCCTGCAGCACCTGGACGTCGGCGGCCTGGCTTCGAATGACGCCCAACTGGGCAACAAGCCCGCTGTCCGCGGCGTGCTGTTCCTGGTACCGTCGCACCTGCTGCTGGTCTATAGCAGTCTTTTCTCGTTTCGCCCCGATCGTCTTCAGATGCTCCTGATCCTGACGGATCTGGCCTTCTAGCCGGCGGCCATCGGCCTGCAGCGTCTTGAGCTGCTCTGCCGCCTGCCAAACCTGTCCATCCAGAAGACGCACTTCCTTGAGGAGCGGCTGCTCGTCCTGCAGCTGCTGCTTGGCCTGACCGGCTCGCTGCTCGGCTTGATCAAGTGCCGCCTGACTTTGCGCCAATCGTTCGGTCAGGTCAGGAATCTGCCCGAGAACCTGCCGCCTGGCCGCCGTTTCTTTTTCCTGCTGGCTGCGCAGGGCGGTATAGGACCGGTAGCTGCCTTCTGCCTCCAGCGCCTGGCCTGCCCGCTCCAGGCGTTGCCGGTCAGGCTGGAAGGCCTGTTGGCCCTTATCGTTCTCTTTTTGCTGTGCTTGCAGCTTTTGCTGCTCCTGACGGAGCGTTTCGCAGCTCTCCAGCCAGTTCAGGATCTGGCGGAATTCGTTCTGGCGCCGGCCGAGCTGCTGTTCGAGCAGCTGCTTTTGCTTCAAATCGGCCTGGAGCTGGGTGGCCGCGGCCTCGTCCAGGCAGGCGATGCCGGTCAGTTCGGCTTTAAGCGTCTGCAGCCGCTGCAGCTCGCCGCGCTGGCGCTCATGGACCTGGCGGGAAATCTCGCTGTAGATGCCGGTGCCCGTGATCTGCTCCAGCACCGGTGCGCGTTCGTCGGGAGACGCCTGCAGGAAAGCGGCGAATCCGCCCTGGGCCAGCAGGATCGAGCGCGTGAAGCGGTCAAAGTCCATGCCGGTCTTCTCTTCGATCAAAAGCGCGACTTCGCGCTTGCGGTTTTCCAGCACCTGGCCTGTGGGCACGTCGGAGATTTCGTGCGTCGCTTCGGCGAGAACGCCGTCCGGGCGCTTGTATGCCCGGTGCTGTTCCCAAAAGCAGCGGTAGGTGCCGCTCTGGGCGCTAAACGTCACTTCGGCGAAACAGGCCCCGGTCTGGCGGGACATGATCTCGTTGCCGCTCTTGGTGATCCGGCCGAGCCGAGGCGTAGCGCCGTATAAGGCCAGGCAGATGGCGTCGAGCAGAGTGGATTTGCCGGATCCGGTCGGGCCGGTTATGGCGAACAGGCCCTGGTCCAGGTAATCCGGCCGGGTGAAGTCGATCGACCATTCGCCGTAGAGCGAGTTCAAGTTCATGAAGCGCAGCTTATGGATCTTCATTTCAAGCCTCCGCCATCTTGTCGTCCTGGCGCAGATCCGCCAGGATTTCCTGGTAGGCCAGCATCAGGTCGGGCTGTTCTTCAGCCGGCACCTCGAACTGCTCCAGGCAGCGTCTGAAGACCGCCGTCTCGTCAAGCGTTTCCAGCTCTTCGTCCACGTGCATGGCCGACAGCGCCTGGTCCATCACGGACCGGTTGCGGATGCGCCGTATTTCCAGCGCCGATCCGGACACGGCCTGCTCGACTTGCTCGCGCAGCTCCAGGGCCGCCTGCTGATCCGTGCACAGGATATCCAGCCAGGCGGCGCTGGCGTCTGCTTTCAGCGCCTCGATTTTCGCCAGGATATCCTCCAGCGGACCGGCCAGGCTGACCAGTTCCTGGAAACTGGGGACAGGCAGCTCGATGACAGATGGCTTGCGGCCATCGAATGAGACCTCGATCACCTGCTTGGCCTGCCTAGCTTCCCCGAAACCCATCGGCAGCGGGGAACCCGAGTAGCGGAGGTGGTGCTGTCCCGCGACCTTTTGCGGCACATGAAGATGGCCCAGGGCCAGGTAATCGATGCAGGGCGGAAACAAGTCTGCCGCGACATGGGCCAGCGTGCCGACATAGAGGTCGCGGACACCGTCGCCTTCGGCGCAGCGGCCGCCGGCCGCGAAAAGGTGCCCCATGGCGATCAGGGGAATGTCGCCCAGGTCCGTGCGCCGCTCGTCCGCAAGGCCGCACACCGTCTCGTAATGACGACGGATGCCGGCCAAAAGGCGCAGGTTCTTGTCATCGGCCGATTCATCGGCCTGCACGGTGCGGATGTCCCGGTCGCGCAGGTAGGGCACCGCGCAGACAACCGCTTCGGCCCGCGACTCGCGGTCGCGCAGGACCAGCACCTCCTCGGTCGGATCATCCGCAGGCGCGCCGACGACATAGACGTTCAAGGCCCGCAGCAGGTCTCGCGGCGCATCCAGAAAGCTCGGCGAGTCATGGTTGCCTCCGACGATCACGATATGGCGGCAGCAGGAGCCGGCCGTTTGGTGTAGGAAATGATAATAGAGCTGCTGCGACTGGTTGCCGGGGGTGACCGTATCGAAGATGTCGCCCGCCACGAGCAGCGCGTCGGCCTGCCGTTCCCTGATCTGGTCGGCCAGCCAGTCCAGGAAAGCCGCGCTTTCCTCGTAACGGCGCCGGCCATAAAGAGTCCGGCCCAGGTGCCAGTCGGATGTATGCAGAATTTTCATATGACCTCCGCCAGAGGTGCCGCTGCGGGCTGTGGATCGTGTTCTTGTTAGAATTATAACATGAACCGTCATATGTCCGGCTCGTTTATCCGGCCGATGAGACGGTCGCGGCCTTGCGAAAAGAGCTATAATCGAGAGAAACGGAGGGATACGATGCCAGCAGCATTTTTCCTGGTCGCAGGCCAGTCGAACGCCACGATCACAGTCGGATACCCGCAGGAACAGTCGGCCGCGCCGCCGCAGGCTTTGCCGGGAACCGTCTTTTCCTGCCGCGACGGGGTCATTTTCCAGGATCTCTCCAAAGTCAGGATCGGCGGTTTCTCGCCCGCGTTCGGTGTCCAATGGCACGCGTTGACCGGCGAAACAGTGGTTTTTGTCCAGGCGGCTGCAGGGGCGACCGGGATGCACGAATGGGCACCGGGCCGCTACACGTGTTCATGCAGACACGACGATCCCTGCTACGAAGACGCCCTGAAGCTGTTCCGGTCCGCCTTGGCAGCATGGTCTTCACGACGGCCGGAGGATCCGGTGGTTCGCCGCGGCTACCTCTGGAACCAGGGTGAGCACGAGGAAGTGTATGGCATCCCGGGCAACACGATCGACAGCCCAGAAGCGTATGCACACGCGTACCGCCGGATGCATATTGGGTTTCAAAATGAATTGGGGCTTGCTTTTGGCGGCCTGATCATCGTCCGGGCCGACAAGCAGGGCGACCGGGCCGAAGACTCCGCTGCCATGACCCTGGCTAGAATTGCCCAGTACCGCCTGTGCCGCGATCTCCCCGACCTTTACATGGTATCGCAGTTCCCCGAGCGTTGTGACGGCAGCTGCATGTTTCCGGCAGGCGGCATCCATTATAATCAGGTGTCGTTCAACCGCATGGGCGAGGAGGCCGCCCGGAATTTGGCCGCCGCACTGGGGCTTGTGAGGCCCGCTTAGCGGTCGGCGATCTTTTGTTCAATCAGGGCCCATGCCCATGTGGTATCCCGGTCATAATCGGCTTCACTGCCCTTCCAGTTGACTGGTTTGGGCCCCCGGTACGGTATAAAGCCGAAGCGCCGATAGAGCCCGATCGCTTTGTAGCTCCAAGTCTGGGTGGTCAGGTAGAGCCAGTCCGACGATTGTTCCCGGTGCTGTTCCAGAAGATGGCTGAGCAACGCCTTGGCCAGGCCTCGCCCCTGGTGGGATGTGGCGACCGTCACCCAGTGAATCCGTGCGTGGCGTTCACCGAAGTGGTCGCCGTACCAGAGCGAGGCTGTAGCGACGACATCGTCCGAATTCTCATCGATAACAAACAGGCACTGGCGTGACGCCAGATCCCGGTCTTTCAGGAACTCATCGCGAAAAATGGCCGCTGCCGCGTCGTGGCTGTCGACCTGTCTGCTCTCGGCTTGCAGCCGGGCCCAATCCTGCTCCAGCCCCGCGCGGTAAAGGCAGAAGCGGTAGCCTGCCGGCAGGGCAAGACGCAAAAAGACCCCGATGTCGTGTTTGGTCATCAAGACGGCGGCAAACGGAATAGTTTTGTCCAGCACATACACCTCCTTTTGCAAGTTTTGCAAACTTGCTGCTCATTTCGTCCGTTATGCTGTATTTTATGCGGGATTCGGCAGTACCGAGCCGCACAGCGACAACATTCATGGCATTTGCCCATTTAATATTGTACACGGAAGCGATATGTGGTAAAGTGAATTCCGTAACGCCTTGTTGAATCATAAGGGACGATCCGAAAATAATCGTGCACAATCTGGTTTCTGAAGGCTGTCCGCCGCAGGCCAGGCGGTGAACAGAAGGAGTGAATGTATGACAAAGCACAAAAAACTGCAAGAATGGATTAACGAAATTGCAAATCTTTGCCAGCCCGATCACGTGCATTGGTGTGATGGATCCGAGGAGGAAAATCAGAAACTGCTGCAGCTGATGGTCGACAATGGCAGCACGACACGGTTGGACGAAGAAAAGCGCCCCGGCTGCTATTTGTTCCGCAGCGACGCCTCGGACGTAGCCCGTGTTGAGAACCGGACTTACATCGCCTCGCGCAAACAGGAGGATGCCGGCCCGACCAACAACTGGATCGACCCCGTTGAGCTGAAAAAGACCATGACCGAGCTCTACAAGGGCTGCATGAAGGGCCGCACCCTTTACGTCATCCCTTTCTCGATGGGCCCTGTCGGATCCCCGATCGCCAAGATCGGCGTCGAGATCACCGACAGCCCTTACGTTGTCGTCAACATGCGCATCATGACCCGGATGGGCCAGAAGGTGCTCGATGTCCTGGGCGAAGACGGCGAATTTGTCCCCTGCCTCCACTCGGTCGGCGCCCCGTTGGCTGAAGGGCAGCAGGACGTTCCCTGGCCGTGCGCCCCGATGGATCAGAAATACATCAGCCATTTCCCCGAAGACCGCATGATCTGGTCATACGGTTCCGGTT
>JAAZFW010000102.1 GCA_012511525.1 Clostridiaceae bacterium | reverse complement strand
GCGGGCTCGATGTCCATAGCAAGACCCATTGCGCCTATGCTTGTCCCTGCAGCCGCGAGCGCATGACGCGCAACCTGATCGCGATGGGTCTCGAAGAGCTGAACCAACTGGCCGGGGATCCCGACGGCATCGAACTGCAATGCCATTTTTGCGGGGCGCGGTTCCGGTTCAGCCAGGGGGAAGTCCGTCAGCTGCTTGCGGCGATACCGGCAGGTGATCATCCGTGAAACGTAAAATTTTTGGGTTTTTGCTGACAGTCCTGCTCATGGCCCTCCTTGTGTCATCTTGCCAGCTGCTGCCGTCCGAAAGCTCGTCGAGCGGTACGAGCGCAACAACATCGAAAAGCCCGACCGCTTCACCGGTTCCGACGGCGATGCCAAGCCCGTCTCCGACCCCGGATCCGACGGCGACGCCCAGCCCGTCACCATCTCCGGTACCGACAGCAACGCCAAGCCCGTCTCCAACACCGGCTCCGACAGCGACACCGGCCCCGACCGGCTGGGACCACCTGAACGCGCTGGACAACACCAAGACCGGCTGGTATTACGTGCCGGCATTCCCGCTGGGCGCCGATCTTCCGGCCGTTATTCCCGAGTCCGTCCACAAACTGGTTCAGGCCAGCCACGCCCTCTGGCAGGAAGCGGACCCGGACGGCAAGCCGCTTTACCTGACCATGGACGAAGGCTATGAGTTCCAGAACCTGACCGACGGGATCCTGGATATCGCCCGGGACAAAGAGGTGCCGATCACGTTCTTCATCACCGGCAGTTACCTGGCGCGCAATCCGGAGCGGGTTCTGCGCATGGTTCAGGACGGGCACCTGGTGGTCAACCACACCCAGCGCCATCCCAACTTGCCCGATCTGCTCGCCAGCGAAGGGCCGGAAGCGGTGCTCAGCGAGCTGACCCAGGTCGAGGACGCCTTTCGCCAGCTGACAGGGCAGGACATGGCCCGCTATATGCGGCCGCCGGAGGGGAGCTACAGCGAGCGGATGCTGGCCCTCCTGGACCAGGCCGGTTACCGGACCGTTTTCTGGAGCTACGCCTATCGCGACTGGCTGACCGACGACCAGCCCGATCCCGATGCAGCCCTCGAAAAGGCGCTGGACAACTTGCATCCCGGTTCGATTCTGCTCCTGCACGCGGTGTCGGAGACCAACCAGAAGATCTTGCCGCGCCTGATCGACGCCGCCCGCGAGCGCGGCTACCGCTTTTTGCCGCTCACATCGTTAACCGCTCCCTGACCGATAGGCCTGCTGGTGGACTTTTCGCGAAGACCTGTTAGGATAAAGGGAGTTCCGGCAGGATGAATCAACTGCGCCCGTACCCCGCCTTGCCGTGGTGCGTGCGCAGATATAAACCGAATATTTCGGAGACAGACAGGCCAGATCGATGAGGATGCCATCGTTATCGCACAGGCGTGGTTTCGCCAGGAAAGACCCGTTCCTGGCGCTTTATGTTCCTGTTTTCATCGAGCAGGTGGTTGCCACCTTGACAACCATGCTGGGGACGATCCTGGTCAGCGGCGTCGGTGCGACCGCTGTCTCCAGCGTCGGGCTTGTGGATTCGATCAACTTGTTTATCGTCTACACGCTGAATGCGGTTGCGACAGCGGTCACGGTCACCATTGCCCACAAAATAGGTGCGAAGGACAACCGTCAAGCCGGCAGCCTGGCCGGCCAGTCCCTGGTCTTCACGGCCGAGGCGGCGATCGCGATCGGCCTGGCGCTGGCGCTGTCCGGCCGATGGCTCTTGAACAGCCTTTTCCGGGGCGCCGAAGCCAAAGTCCTGGAAGCGGCCGCGCCCTACCTGCTCATTTCCGCACTGACGCTGCCGCTCCAGGCGATCTATGCGACCTCGGCCGGGATCATGAGGGCATCCGGAAACGCCCGCACGCCGATGCTGGCCACCATGCTGGCCAACTTGGTTTATATCGGCGTCTCCTCATGGTGCATCAAGCGGCTCGGCCTTGGGGTGATGGGGGCCGGGATCGGGCTCGCCGCGTCGCGCCTGGTCTCCTGCGGCACGGTGCTTACGATCCTTTTCCGGGGCCACGGCGGCGTGCCGATCCCCCGGTTGCGCCTGCGGCCTGATTTATCGGTATTGGCCCCGATGTTTCGCATCGCGCTGCCTGTCGGGCAGGATTCCGCCCTCTTCAACGGCGGAAAGCTGGTTGTGCAGGTTTTCATGTCTGCCATGGGCACGGCCGCGATGGCGGCCAACGCCATCGCCAATTCGCTGTTTTGCATTCTCGAACTGCCCGGCGTCAGCATGGCCATTGTGTGCATGACCATGACCGGGCAGTCGTTCGGAGCGGGCGACCTTAACGACACCAAGCGGCATATGCGCCGTTTCATGCTGCTTTCGGCGGCGGTTCTGACCGTGTCTAGCGCCCTGATGCTCCCGTTTTTAAGGCCATTGATAGGGCTGTACGACCCCAACGCCGAGACCGCGATCCTGGCACGGCGCGTCATGCTGCTGCCGATGCTATTGGTTCCGCTGCTTTGGCCGCCGGCGTTTGTGGCGCCCTACCTGCTCCGGGCTGTCGGGGACGCCCGCTTTACGATGCGGGTCACGCTGGTCAGCATGTTCGCGGTCCGGGTGGGCTGCTCCTGGTTTTTCGGCGTCTTTCTGAACTGGGGCCTGAACGGCATCTGGGTGGCCATGGTGCTGGACTGGCTGGTCCGCGGCGCGTTTTTTGTTCCGCGCATGCTCTCGTCCGCCTGGCAGCGCGGCCGGGCGATACCAGTCAAAGAAGACCAGCCGGCGGTCCAGCCGGGCGCCTGAAAAAAACACTTGCATTTGCTTTTATTCTGTTATAGAATACTTGTTGCGCGACTTTGCCGGGCAACGGGCCGATGCGCGCGGGCGATGAAGTTGGAGATTGCCGTCAGCAGCCGCTGCGGCCGCTCAGGCGGGTAACTTCAACAGAGCAAGTTCGGTTCGCGAAACCGGACGGCAGGTGGACCTGGTGACGCAGCGTGTGCCGCGAGGCATGTGCCCAGCGCCGGAACTTGATGGAACGGATGACTGGGCTTTCTGATGGAAACAGAAGAAACGCCCGGCACAGGTGAGACCTGATCAGCAGAAAACGAGGAGGTTTGACCCATGGCATCAAATCAGAGAATCCGCATCAGACTGAAAGCGTTCGACCACAACATTCTCGACGAAAGCGCCGAGCGCATCGTGGAGACCGCCAAGCGCACGGGCGCCAGCATTTCCGGCCCGATCCCCCTGCCCACCGAGAAGGAGATCGTGACGATCCTGCGTTCGCCCCACAAGTATAAAGATGCGCGCGAGCAGTTCGAGATCCGGACGCACAAGCGTCTGATCGACGTCCTGACCCCCAACACACGCACCGTCGAGGCCCTGATGAAGCTGGAGATGCCGGCCGGGGTCAACATTGAAATCAAGCTCTAAGCGAGATCCGGCAGCGGCTCTGCACGTTCAGGCCGCTGCGGTCATGTTCGCCGTCACGGCGAACCAATAACCGGGAGGTAAGAGGAAGATGGCAAAATTCATGCTTGGCAGAAAAGCGGGAATGACCCAGCTGTTCGATGAGAACGGCCTGGCAATTCCGGCAACCGTCATCGACTGCGGCCCTGTCGTGGTGGTTCAAAGCAAGAACCTCGAGACAGACGGCTACCAGGCGGTCAAGGTTGGCTACGGCGCTGTCCGCGCCAAGAAAGTCACGCGGCCGCTCAAGGGGCAGTATGACAAGGCCGGCGTCGAGCCGCGCAAATTCATGCGGGAATTCAAAACGGGCGAGACGTTTGAAACGGGCCAGGAAATCAAGGTTTCCGATATGTTCCAGGCCGGTGACCAGGTCGACATCAGCGGCGTTTCCAAGGGCAAGGGCTATGCCGGCACCATCAAGCGCTACGGTCAAAAAGGCGGTCCGGGCTCGCACGGTTCAATGTACCATCGCCGCGTCGGCTCCATGGGCCCGAACACGGATCCTGCCCGCGTTTTCAAGGGCAAAAAAATGCCTGGACAGATGGGCGGCGCGAATGTAACGGTCCAGAATCTCAAGGTCGTCATTTCAGATGGCGAGCGCAACATTCTGGTTGTCAGAGGCGCTGTCCCCGGACCCAAAGGCGGGCTGGTCGAGATCAGCACGTCCGTCAAGGCCCGTTAACGGCGCAAAGGAGGAGCATAGCAATGGCAAAAGTTGATGTCTATAACATGGAAGGTGCCGTAACGGGCAGTCTGGAACTGGATGATGCCGTTTTCGGGATCGAGCCGAACCAGGATGTCCTGCACCGGTCCATTCTCAGCTACCTGGCCAACCAGCGCCAGGGGACCCATTCGACCAAGACCCGCAGCGAAGTGCGCGGCGGCGGCAAGAAGCCGTATCGCCAGAAGGGCACCGGCCGGGCCCGCCAGGGTTCTGTCCGTTCCGCCCAGCATGTCGGCGGCGGCATCATTTTTGGGCCCAAACCGCGTTCCTACGCTTTCACGCTGCCGCGCAAGATGCGGCGATTGGCGATGAAATCGGCCCTTTCGGCCAAGGTCGCCGCCAGCAGCCTGATCGTGCTGGATACGCTTGACCTGTCTGAGATCAAGACCAGCCGGATGAACACGATCCTCAAGAACATCGGTGCGGACGCCTCTGCCCTTTTGGTCACCGCAATGCGTGACGAGAAAATCGAAAAATCCGCCCGCAACCTGCGCGGTGTCAAGACCGCGCTGGTCAACACGATCAACGTCTTCGACATCCTCAAGTTCGACAAGCTTGTCGTGACTCAAGAGGCTGTTCTGAAGGTCCAGGAGGTGTATGTATCATGAAATCGGCGCATGACATCATCATTCGTCCGGTCATCACCGAGAAGAGCACCAGCGACGCAGCTATCGGCAAGTACACCTTCGTCGTGGCCAGCACAGCGACCAAGCCGGAAATCCGCCAGGCTTGCGAAAAGCTTTTCCAGGTCAAAGTTCTGCAAGTCAACACGGTCAACTACGATGGCAAGAGCAAGCGTCAGGGCGTTCACCAGGGCATGACTTCCTCCTGGAAGAAGGCCGTCGTGACGATCAGCACCGATCCGCAGCCTGAAACCTATCAGACCGCGGGCGGCAAGGCTGTTCAGGCGTCGCGCAAGTACAAGACCGCGATCGAGGAATTCGGGTTCGGCCAGTAAGCCGGGCTAGCAAGAGAAGGAGTGAACAAAGATGGCAGTCAAAAGCTTTAATCC
The DNA here is from genome assembly GCA_012511525.1 of Clostridiaceae bacterium. GTDB lineage: Bacteria > Bacillota > Clostridia > Saccharofermentanales > UBA5734 > JAAYBY01. The sequence goes on along the minus strand of JAAZFW010000102.1, from coordinate 19 downwards.
GACTTCTCCAGCCAGGCGT
>JAAZFW010000599.1 GCA_012511525.1 Clostridiaceae bacterium | reverse complement strand
TCACGTACAGCTTCTACCCGGTCTACGCGAATTTCTACAACATCAACTGGCGAACCGTTCCGCTGAACGACGATTTCACGCTGCCGGTCGATGCCCTGATGGAACCGTCCGGCGGCCTTGTTCTGGCTAACCCCAATGCACCGACCGGCATCGCCGCAGACCTTCCTGTCATCGAGCAGCTGGCGCACCGCGATCCGGACCGGCTGGTGCTGGTCGATGAGGCCTACATCGATTTCGGCGGCCAGTCCGCCGTTAGTCTGCTGGATCGCTGCGACAACATTCTGGTTGTCCAGACCTGTTCCAAATCACGGGCCTTGGCTGGGCTTCGCCTGGGCTTCGCGCTGGGATCGCCAGCCCTGATCGAGGGCCTTACACGGGTGCGGGACTGCTTTAACTCCTACACGCTCGACCGGGCTGCCCAGGCGGCCGGAGCCGCGGCCTTCGGGGCTTCGGCTTGGTTTGAAAAGACGCGGACCCGGATCATCGCCAGCCGGCAGCGCATGGCGGGGGCCCTGGATGAGCTGGGCTTCGAGGTGCTGCCGTCATCGGCGAACTTTGTCTTTGCCCGCCATCCCAGGCACAGCGGCGCGTCGCTCTATAGCAACCTGCGTCAAGCCGGCATCCTGGTCCGCCATTTCAACCTGCCGCGCATTGCCGATTTTTTGCGCATCACGGTCGGAACCGACAGCCAGATCGACGAAATGATTCGCGTCCTGAAACGGTTGTTGTTATAATGAATCTGCTTGCGGGAGGAATGAGGATGCGTCAGACAGAGATAAGACGGAAAACAACGGAGACCGATATTGTGGTCCGGCTCAGCCTGGATGGGTCCGGCGAGGCGTCGATCCACACCGGCATCGGCTTTTTCGACCATATGCTGCAGCTTCTGGCCCGCCACGCGCGCCTTGACCTGGTTATTGAGGCCCGGGGTGATCTGGACACGGACGACCACCACACGGCGGAGGATGTCGGTATCGTGCTGGGGCAGGCGATCGGGCGCGCCCTGGGTGACAAGCGCGGCATCCAGCGTTACGGCCACGCGGTGATCCCGATGGACGAAGCTCTGGCTGCCGCGACGATCGACCTTTCCGGCCGGTCTTACCTGGTCTTCCAGGCCGAATTCACAGCCGATCGGATTGGCAGTTTCTCGACCCAGATGACCGAGGAGTTTTTCCGCGCCCTGGTCTTCCAGGCAGGCATAACCGCTCACCTGGGCTGTTCGTACGGGCGCAACGACCACCACAAGACAGAAGCGCTGTTCAAGGCATTTGCCCGCAGCCTTAGGGACGCGGTCGCGATCGACCCCCGGCTGCAAGACGACATCCCCTCGACCAAAGGCGTGCTGTAAAACACAGTCAAGCCATTTATTGGAGGTATTCATGAACAAACTCATGCGCCAGGCCGATTTTATCCAGCTGCCCCTGTATGTCAAAGGCAAGGTCCGCGATGTCTACGATCTCGGTGACCAGCTCCTGATCGTGGTCACGGACCGGATCTCCGCGTTTGATGTCGTCTTCGAGGAGCTGATCCCCGACAAGGGTGTCGTCCTGAACAGCATCGCCGCGTTCTGGTTTGAGCGGACCGGGAAGATTGTTGCCAACCATGTCGTCGCGACCGATCCGGCGGCTTATCCGCTGGGCCTGTCATCCTATGCGGACCAGCTGGCCGGACGATCCATGCTGGTGCGCAAGATCGACATGCTGCCCGCGGAATGCATCGTCCGCGGTTACCTGGAAGGTTCCGCGCTCAAGGAATACAAGGCTTTCGGAACCGTCGGCGGCATCAGGATGCCCGCCGGACTGCGCCAGGCCGACCGCCTGCCGGAACCGGTCTTCACGCCGTCCACCAAGGAATCGTCCGGGCATGACATCAACATCACCTTCGAGCAGCTGTCGCAGCTGCTCGGCGGGGAGCTGGCCGGGGAGATCCGGGCCAGGAGCCTGGAGCTGTACCGCGAGGCTTCGGCATACGCCCTCAGCCGGGGCATCATCCTCGCGGACACCAAGTTTGAATTCGGCCGGCTTGACGGACAACTCGTACTCGGCGATGAGATCTTCACACCGGACTCTTCCCGGTTCTGGGAGCTGAATGAGTATGAGCCGGGGCGGGCACAAAAAAGCTTTGACAAGCAGTACCTGCGCGAGTGGCTGGAGACGCTCGACTGGGACAAGACTCCGCCTCCGCCGGCGCTTCCGGAACCAGTCATCGCGGCGACAGCCGCCAAGTACCGCGAGGCGTATGAGCGGCTGACCGGAAAAACGCTGCCATGACGGTCCTGATTGACTACGGAATGGGCAACATCGGCAGTGTCGTCAAGGCGCTGTCTTACCTGGGCGAGTCGGTCACGGTGACGCAAGACCCCGGGGCTGTGCTGGCGGCCAACCGCGTGATCCTGCCCGGCGTGGGTGCGATGGCCTATGCGGTCGGCCAGCTGCGTGAGCGCGGCCTCGACGATGCCATCCGCCGCTACAAGGATCTGGAACGGCCCTTCCTGGGCATCTGTCTTGGCATGCAGCTGATGTTCGAGAAGAGTGAGGAAGGCCAGGTCAGCGGCCTGGGCCTTCTAGCTGGAACGGTGCGGCGTTTTCGGCACTCTCCAGGCCTGAAAGTGCCGCACATGGGCTGGAACGCCTTGACCGGATCCCGCCTGGCCTTACTGCCTGAGCGGACTTCGTTCTACTTTGTCCATTCCTATTATGCGGCGCCGTCGGATCCGTCCGTGACAGCGGCCTTTAGCGATCACGGTATCCGGTTCGCGGCAGCTGTCCAGGCCGGTTCAATTCTGCTGACCCAGTTCCACCCGGAAAAGAGCGGGGATGCCGGTCTTGATCTGCTGCGCGGCTGGCTCAGCCAGGCAGACTGACGAAAACAAACGGAGGAACTATGCATCAAGAGCCCATGATCCTGTACCCGGCGATCGACCTGCTTCAGGGGCAATGCGTCCGATTGCATCAGGGGCGCTACGACCAGGTAACTGTCTACAGCTCCGATCCACTGGCGGTCGCCCGCCGTTTCCAGGCCGAAGGCGCAGCCTGGCTGCACGTGGTCGATCTCGACGCGGCCCGCTCCGAACAGCTGGCCCACGCCGACCTGATCGCCCGCATGCGCCGGGAGACCGGCCTGAAGATACAAACGGGCGGCGGCATCCGCACCATGGCGGCGCTCGAACGGCTGCTGGAGACGCACCAGCTTGAGCGGGCCGT
>JAAZFW010000101.1 GCA_012511525.1 Clostridiaceae bacterium | reverse complement strand
CGCTGTGCAGAACAATCCGGGTAAACTGGCTTTTACCCTCCCGCCAGGTCGTGACCTCGCGAAACGGTTCGTCTGCTTCGGTCCAGTCCGGACCGGCCATGTACAGGCAGTCGGTGCGGGCACGGATCTCATCCATCAGGCGCGTGTAGGACGGTTCTCGATTTTCCCAGGCCTCCGGGTTGTAGCCGACCAATTCGTAGGTTGAGATCGGGACGCGGTCGACCGGCTCGCGCCGGAAACTGCGCAGGAGTCGTTCTCTGGAATCCATCATCATCAATCCCTCAGCAGCAGATAGTTCTGGACGTTATGTACGGCATTGTTCTGCAGGTAGGCGCGCGGCACGCGCCGCCCGATCAGGCAGGTGACCTCATAGTTGACCGTATCCAGCCAGTCGGCGACATCGTCCACCGTGACCGATTCCGGTCCGTTTCCGTTTATGGGGCCAAACAGGACGACCGGGTCGCCGACCTTGACCGGCGGATCCTGGATATGACTGACATCGACCATGCAGGTATCCATGCAGATCCGGCCGACCACCGGAGCCCGCCGGCCGTGAACCAGAACTTCGGCACGGCCGCTGAGCCGGCGCGAATAGCCGTCGGCGTAGCCGATCGGGATCGTGACGATGGCGCTGTCGCGCTCTGTTGTAAATAGACGTCCGTAGCTGACAGAACTTCCGGCCGGCAGTTGCTTGGCCAGGATGACGCTGGTCTTAAGCGTCATGGCGGGTTTCAGCTCAGGCCAGGCATCCGGGCAGCCAGGCGGCACCATACCATAGAGGATCAGCCCGGGCCGCACCATGTCCAAATGCATGGCGGGGAAGCGCATCGTCGCCGCGCTGTTACAGACATGTTTGAGGGGAATCGGCAGGCCGATCCGATCCAGTTCGCGGCTGATGCTCATGAACTGCTCGAACTGTTGCCAGGTATAGCTGTCATCCGCCTCATCGGCACTGGCGAAGTGCGTGTAGAGCCCTTCGACGACGATCCGAGGCAGCGTTCGGATCCAGTCAATTTCCTTGACCGCCTGGTAGCCCGCCAGGAAACCGACACGGCCCATGCCCGTGTCGACCTTGATGTGGATGCGGGCCTCGGTATCCAGGGCTTGCGCGGCAGACGACAAAGCCTGGGCCAGGTCGCGGCTATAGACCGTCTGGGTGACCTGGTGCGCCAATATCTCGCTTGCGCGGCGCGGGTCGGTGTAGCTAAGCACCAGGATCGGTACGGTGACACCGGCTCGTCGCAGCTCGATCGCCTCATCGAGCATGGAGACGGCCAGCCGGCTGACGCCGTTTTGCAGCAGCACCTGGGCGATCGGGAACACCCCGTGCCCGTAGGCATCGGCCTTGACGACGCCCATCACATCGCAGCTGCGGTGGACTTTGCCGCGGATCAGACGCGCATTGGCGGCTACCTGGTCCAGGTCGACTTCCGCCCAGGAGCGGGTTAACAAGTCACGGCCCTGCCGGAGCCAGATCGTCTCACGCTGATCAGACATCTTCTTCTTCCCATCCGATCCTGCGCAGGGCAGAACCCAGTTTTCGAAGGACATCGCGGGGCAGCATCGCCCGGCGGCCGATATCCCGGGCCGCCAGATCCGCGGCCAGCCCGTGCACGTAGACCGCAGCGCCGGCCGCTTGCCAGGCGGGCAGGCCCTGGGCCAGGAAACCGGCAATCAGACCGGTCAGCAGGTCGCCGCTGCCGCCGCGGGCCAGACCATCCTGACCGGTTGTATTCAGCCAGCAAGCGCCTCCCGGATCGGCGATCACCGTGCAAGCGCCCTTGAGCACAACGAGGCAGCCGGTGCGTGCCGCCAGCGTCCGTGCAGCTGCCAGCCGGTCGGTCTGGTCGATGTCTGGAGCCAAGCGGCGGAATTCGCCGGGGTGGGGCGTCAGCACGGCAGGTTCAAAGCCCTGTTCCTTCCGTGCCAGGAGCAGCGGCCCGTACCGGTCGGGCGTGCGGCTTATTTCGTTCAGGGCATCCGCGTCGATGACCAGGCGGCGGGCGTGCCGGATCAGCAGCTCGAGCAGCGGACCCAGCCAGG
>JAAZFW010000100.1 GCA_012511525.1 Clostridiaceae bacterium | reverse complement strand
GGTCAGTGTCGATGTAGCCGTTACCCAGCTTCTTGTTCCGGAACATCTCGCCCGTATCGGAAATCACTTCGTCGCCAACAAACAAGTCGTCATGCAGGTCGGCGCTCAAATCCGCTTTCACCTCGCGGCCGGGCAGTTGGATGTTGACGCGATGCAGTTCCGGCGCCGCGTTCAGCGCCGTAGCGGTCATGCGCGTGTCGCCGCGCTGGTTGGCCCGCAGGGCAATTTCCTGCCTGGCCGTCTGCAGGTCGCCGCGCCGGACGATCAGGGCGGCATGGTAGAACAGGCCGAACTTGGCCGGATCGTTATAGTTGTCCCAGCTGCCGCGCCCGTACGAGTTGCTCAGGATCAGTTCGCGTCCCATGCGCGAGGTCAGCCAGGATTCGGTATTGTTTCCGTAACGGTAGGTGTGGATCGTCGCGCCGCCCCAATCCTGGAAGGCCAGGATCCCGGCTACGTGCAGCGGAGCCGCCGCCCGGTACTCGTTCGGCCAGACCGAATCCCACTCCGAAATGAACAGCGGCTTGTCCGGCAGCGCCATCATGGCCAGCATGGTCCCGAACGAGCGGTCGATCGCCAGCGGATTCTGGTTCGTGATGTTGGCCTGGGTGCCCAGCCAGATGTATTCGTGGTTATCCACGAAATCGCAGTCCTCATGGGCTTCCACCACCGACATGGCATGCGCCTGGTTGCTGCCGGTCAGCGGGTACTTCACACCCAGTTCTTTCATGAAAACGAGCATTTCCTGGTTGTAGCGCCGGAACATCTCGGTATAGAACGCGTGCATATCCTCATCCGGATTGACGAAATCAATGGTCTCGTCATCCTTTTGCGGCAAACCGTTTTCCCCGGCCCAGAGGCGGTAATGTTCGCACAGCTCGTGGCGGTAGGGCTCGGCCGTCGCCTTCTGGGCATAGAAGGACGCTTCGTTGACACACTCCGACAGGGCGATGCAGGGATCGTCGATGTAGCGCAGCTTGGTGTAGGGATTGTAGTGGGTCAAAAGGTCATGGATGAATTTTTTCTGAAGTTCGATCAGCCGCCGGTTGTAAAGGCAGTACGGCCTGGCGCCGTCTGCCAGCTGAATTGGATTTTCCAGGCCGTCGCCTTCCCGGAAACGCCGGTATGTCAGCAGATCCAGATAGACATAAACACCTTCCTGCTTCAGGCAATAGATAAAATAGTCCAGAAGATCCATGGATTGCGGATCGAAGCTTTGCGTGTTCTGCAGCAGCCCGCCCTTGGCAAACAGAAACAAGCTGGGCCGGGCCCATTCCGAGTCCATCTGGTGGAATCGGATCATATTAAGGCCCATCATGGCCATGCGCCTGGCCAGTTTAGGCGCGTGCTCCTTGGGTGGGAAGCAGGCACCGCTGTTGAAATTGGATCCCCAGAAGCGGACCGGTGTGCCGTCTTCGAAAACAAAGCGCTTGCCGGCCGTTTTCAGAAAGCCATGCTTCCCGGCCGGCTTTTCCGCTTCGAACACAAAGGAAATGTCGACGGGCGCGTAGTCCCAGGGCAGGTAGTACTTGATGTGTGTCGGGTGTTTATCCATTGCGCAGTCCTCCGATCGGTTGGCAAATCGCTTTTTAGTATTGGTGAGAAACATCCACAATGTGGTTGCGGCGGTGCGAGATCAAACTGGATCCCGCACCGCCCGCATCTTCACGCAAAGGCTTATTCTTCCAGGATCAGGTAGTACATCGACTGGCAGGTGTCACCGAGGTGGAACTTGAGCACGCCGTCCACACAAGTCGACGGAATCCGGCCCGTGTAGAATCCCTCCGGCCCGATCGACCAGACCGTCAGGTTTTTCTTGTCGGTGCGAATCGCGATGTCCGCCTCGATCACCTCGATCTGGATCGGCGGCTTGCCGAAATCCAGCACCACGGTGTGGTCTTCATTGTACTTCATATCGGTGTTCTCGGCCCGGCCGACCGTCGTCAGCAGCAGGTTGTCGGATGTATCGATCGCCGCGTCGGTCAGCGAGCTGAGCGCGACCACCGCATACTCGTTGCTGGCCGAAACGGTCATGCTTTGGGTTGACAGCTCGCCTGCCTCGCCCAGGAAGCCGTAGATGCACTGGGTCCTGG
>JAAZFW010000598.1 GCA_012511525.1 Clostridiaceae bacterium | reverse complement strand
GCCTGAACCGGGCAAACCGCTTCGCAGGCTCCGCAGTCTATGCAGACTTCCGGATCGATGTTGTACTGTGTATCACCGGCGGATATGGCTCCGGTCGGGCATTCGCTTTCGCAGGCCCCGCAGGAAATACATGCGTCTGTAATCAGATATGCCATGAGGTCACCTCCCATTCCTGCACATTCTACCACCACCCCGGCTGCTGGGCAAGACCGGCGCGGAGCGGATCGGTTCAGTCCAAACTGCCTTGGGCCGGTTTTTCACCGGTGCCTTCCGCACCTTGCGGGCGGCCGGACCGGCCTCTCCGGCGGCTGCCGGAACCCCGGCGGCCGGATCGTTTCTTTTTGGGCCGTTCGCCTTCGGCTTTCGTGTCCTGGACCTGCTCCGGCCTGCTTTCGCGCTTTTCCGTCCTGTTCTCGCGTGCAGGGCGCCGGCGCGCCGTTCCCGCCGTGCCGTTCGTCTCGGACGCCGGCTGGCTCTCGCCCGCTGCCGGCCGTTCCGCGGCCGGCGCGGCCGGCCCGTTTCCATTTCCGGACGGGTAACGCCGGCTGACACGTCCGCCGGTCAAACTCAGTTCCTCGTAGGGCACCGTCAGCAAATCCGCTTCGCCGCCTCGGTCAAGCCGCACCGTGACGGTTTCCTTAAGCAGGTTCACGTGCTCGATATACCCCTGGCCTTCGCTGGTCATGACGATCGCGCCCTGCTTAGGCATGCGCGCGGTCGCGTCCTCATAAGCGGCTTGCTCGTATTTCAGGCAGCACATCAGGCGGCCGCACATGCCGGATATTTTGGTCGGATTCATGGACAGGTTCTGCATTTTGGCCATCTTGATCGATACCGGCACGAAATCATTCAAGTAGGAGCAGCAGCACAGCTCACGGCCGCAGATGCCCAGGCCGCAAACCATCCGGGCCTGATCGCGGACCCCGATTTGGCGCAGCTCGATCCGGGTATGGAACACAGACGCCAGATCCTTGACCAGCTCACGGAAGTCGACCCGGCCGTCGGCCGTGAAATAGAACACGATCTTGCGGCTGTCAAACGAGACATTGACATCGACCAGATGCATGTCCAATCCGCGGCTGGCGATTTTCTCCTGGCCGACATGGAAGGCTTCCTTTTCTTTTTGCGTGTTCTCGTCGTAGCGCACCATGTCTTCTGTCGACGCAATCCGCAGCACTTGCTTAAGCGGGGCGATCAGCTTTTCCTCGGGGATCTCGATCACTTCCTCGGCGACGATGCCAAGTTCGATCCCCTGAGTCGTTTCAACGATCACGGCGTCACCCAGACGCAGTTCCAGATCCCCAGGTGCGAAGTGATAGGCTTTTCCGGTTCCGCGGAAGCGGATACCGATAACTTTAGGCATAGGTTAGCTCCTTTCGCAGGGCGAGCATCAAATGGCAGGCCAGCCCCTCAAAGCTGGCGTTGAGCGCCAGGCCGCGCCGCGCGGCCAGGACAGCCCGGTAGGCTTGAGTCAGGTTGTTCCGGAGCGATTCCGGCTTCTTCCCGGAAGGCAATAACCGCTTGAGGGCCAGCTGTTGGTCGTTGTTGATCAGCATGTCGTCCGCCGAGCGGTCGGATAAAACGATCAGGTCGCGAAGCAAGCTGCCGAGCACATCCAGGATCTCGCCGGCGTGAACGCGGTTTGCTTCGAAAAAGGCATAGCCATCCGTCAGCAGGAAGGCTCGCCCGGACTCGGGCAGCTTCACGAAAAACCGGATGGTTTCCTGGCGCAGGTCATGGAACCAGCTGCTTTGGGCCAGTTCAAGCGCTACGCCGGGGACACCGCCGCTGAAACGGGCGAAAAACGCGGCCGCTTCGTGCTGGTGCAGGTCGTTTGCCTCCATCACCGCCATCACCTCGGCCGGACTGAGCCTGCTGAGCATCAGGACCACCGCACGGGACACGATCGTCGGCAGCAGATGCCTGGCGCTCAGGGCGGTCAGCAGGAAGATCGCGTAGGGCGGCGGCTCTTCGAGCGACTTGAGCAAAGCGTTCTGGCCCTGCTCGTTGAGCGCGTCGGCATCGACAAGGTAAACCTTGCGCGCCCCGAGCTGCGGCTGGTGATAAAGGTCGGCGCCGATCCGCTGGCGCACCGCGTCCACCGGGATGACTTTTTCCTTTTCCTGCAGTTCCAATTCCCGGTAGTCGGGGTGAACGCCGCCGGCCATGTAACGGCAAGACGGGCATCTGCCGCAGGCGCCGTCACAGCCCGGCCGCTCGCAGAGCAGCGCGGCGGCAAACGCGCGGGCCAATCGAGTACGGCCGATCCCCTTGGGTCCGGTGAATATATAAGCGTGCCCCGGGCTGCCCGTTAAGGCATGACCGAGGCGCTCTTTGATCTCAGTCTGGCCGACAATGGTCGAAAAGGACATACTACATTTTCTCGAAATGCTCGACGTTCAATACGAAGACGGTCGCACCGCCCACCATGACCTCAACAGGATACGGGATGTACGATCCGCCCATCGACGATGGTGTGACATTGGTGTTGATCGCGGCTTGCCTGGAACTGGAATACTTGCGGATGATGCTAAGCACGTCGTCAAGCTGGTCGTCGTCAACCACAATCATCAAGGTCGTGTTGCCGGATCGGAGAAAACCACCGGTTGAATTGAGCTTGGTTACCCGGTATCCGGCACGGTTCAATTCAGCCATCAGGCGCGGGCTGTCTTCATCGTGTACGATTGCAAATATAAGCTTCATGTGGCAAGGCCCTCCCTAATTTTGTGGTAGATCTTCTCTGCAAGTTCTGTTTCCTGCAAGGCGGCGTCCATCACGATGATCCGATCCGGCTCCGCCAGCGCGAGCTGCCTGTATCCCTGGCGTGTCCGCTCCATGAACGCGACACTTTCGTGATCCAGGCGGTCCTGCTTGTTCTTCCGTCCCACCAGGCGGTCCAGAGCAGCCTGCACAGGCAAATCCAACAGGATCGTGAGATCAGGCCTGCACGTACCGACCGCCAGCTGGTTCAGGGATCGAATCGTGTCCGGATCCAGCTGCCGGCCAAAGCCCTGGTAAGCGGCAGTTGAATCAAAGAAGCGATCGCAGATCACCCATTTCCCGGCTTCCAGATCCGGCAGTATCACCTCGCGCACCAGCTGAGCCCGCGCCGCGGCAAAAAGCAGCAACTCCGTCTCCGTGCACATACCGGTGTGCGCTTTGTCCAGCAAGATGCGACGGATCGCTTCGCCGATCACGGTTCCTCCGGGTTCGCGCAGGACGCGCACCGGGATGCCGGATTCGGCCAACCTTGCAGACAGCTTCTCGATCTGTGTCGTTTTCCCAGACCCGTCGATCCCTTCAAAAGTGATCAGCCGGCCTCTTGGAAAAGCTGAGACGCGCTGGATATCTGTCGGCTCGTGTTCATTATACATCATATCGGCTCCTGATGGAATCGACTCAGGCCAGGACCTGGACATTTCCCGCGTCGACCCCGTTTATGCTGATGTTATTGTCCAACAAGCGCCTCAGGAAATCAACACCGTCCGGCGTCAGCGTGTCTCCCGGCCAGACCAGCGGGATCCCCGGCGGATAGGGCACCAGGGCTTGGGCCGCGACGCGGCCGGCCGCGTCATCCAGGCGGCAGAATTCCCGCGCGCCCGGCGCAAGAAGCGCATCTTTCGGAAAAACCGGGGATGTCTGGTCCGGTTCGGCCAGTTGCCGCACCCAGCGCCGCTCCAGCTCCAGCAACCCGGCGCTGGATTCGGCCAGATCGCCGCTGTCGGGAACCGGGAAACGGCGCAGGCTTTCGGTCAGATCCTGCCAGTCATCGGGAGACTGCCACAGCGAAAAGATCAGGACCAGGCGGGTCAGGTCGGCAAACTCGATGTCGATGCCGTCATCGGACAAGTGGCGGGCCAGTGCCGGCATGGCAAAGGCCAGCCGCCAGTCCCGGGCTGCTAAAACCAGCCGGAGCGGGTCGCGTCGCAAGGTCCCGCCGCCTCCGGACACAGGACAGGTCAGCCAATCCGGCAACGCCAGTCGGAACTGCTCCAGGTGATCGAGCTGCAGGCGTATCTGGTGTTCGCCGCAAAGTGCCATGAGCTGGCGGGCCAGGTCCAGGCTGGCAGCGATCGGGAACGGCGGGCTGGAGGTCTGGAAAACGGGAACGAGCCGTGCCAGGTCCGCCGCAGCCAGGCGGCCTGACGTCAGGGCTGCCTGGCCAAGATGCAGCCAGGCTCCGCCCGTCAGGACCGGCAGCGTTTTGTGCCCGCTTTGCACGCAGGCGTCGGCGCCGGCGGCCAGCGCTGCGGGCGGCAGCAGGCCAGGTGCAAAGGCCAGGTGCGCGCCATGAGCCTCGTCGACGAGCAGGCAGGCGCCGCGCGCGTGAACAGCCTCAGCCACCTCCGCCAGGTCGGCACAGCCGCCGTAATAATCCGGCGAGGTCAGCAAAACAGCGCGGCAGCCGGGATGAAACGCCAGCCCGCGGACCACGTCGGCAGCCGTGGCTTGGGGAAACAGGGAAAAGGGGGCTGAATCCGGCGATACGCCGGTCTGGGTGAAAACGCATAGCTGAATGTCCAGCAAGGCGGCCGCGTGGACGACGGCCTGGTGGCAGGTGCGCGCAACCAGCAGTTTGCCGCCCCGGCCGACCGCCAGCGCCAGCAGGATCTGCAGGGCCAGGGTCGATCCGCCGGTGAGCAGGCGCGTGTGGCCGGCGCCAAACGCCCGGGCCGCCAGATCCATCGCCTGTCGTGCGGCGCCGGACGGGTGATTGATGTCATCGGTGTCGGGCAGTTCGGTCACATCGATCGCGGCCAGGTTCTCCGCCATGCCCTCCGGCCAGGCCAGCCCGCCCAGGTGACCCGGCATATGCCAGCGTTTGCGGCCGGACTGGGCATGCGTCAGCAAAGCGCTGAGCAGCGGGGTCAGAAATTGATCATCCGGTTCTGGCGGTCTCGTGTCCATGACGTCACCCTGTAAAAAAGCCGGCTTTAAGGCCGGCTTGTGAAGCGCTGTGCGGCGGCAAGGCATGCCGGATACGTCAATAGTCCAGCCTGATCGTATGGACGCCGGCAATTTCCAGCCAGATCTCCTTTTCGATGCGCTCAATATCGCGCCGGATGTCCTCGGCGGTCTCTTCAGCCTTGATCCTCTTCTCCCAGCGGGCCGGACGGTTCCGCGCGGCACGCGGTTCGTTCCGGCTGGCCCGAATCTCCTGGGCCGGCGGATTCTGCCGAGCAGGTGCGGGCGCGGGTGCGGGCGCGGGCACGGGCGCGGACTCAGGCGTGACGGGCGTTTCCGTGCTGACCTGTTCCGGTTTGCTGCGAGCCTGCTGGGAACGGTTCTGGTTCGGGCGACGGCTCCGGCTGCGATTCGGCCGGTTGGCGGATGCGCCGCCGGACGGGGCCTGTTTATTCCGATCGCCAGCCGGGCGGTTGCCCGCGTCCCGGGGCGACGCCCCCCTG
>JAAZFW010000099.1 GCA_012511525.1 Clostridiaceae bacterium | reverse complement strand
CGCGCTTGGCCGCGATGTAACGCGGGATTTGCTCCATCGGCCCCGGCCGGTAGAGCGAGATGCCGGCGATGATATCCTCGAGCGATTCCGGTCGCAGCTCTTTCATGAAGCTGGTCATGCCGGCGCTTTCCAGTTGGAAGACCGCTTCCGTCCGCCCCTCGCTGATCATCTGGTAGACAGCCGGATCGTCCATTGGGATGCGGTCGTAGTCGATCTCGGCGCCGTGGTTCTCATGGGCCATGACCGCCGTGTCGCGCAGCACCGTCAGCGTCCTAAGTCCCAGGAAATCGAACTTGAGCAGCCCGATCAGCTCGACGTTGTTCTTGGCAAACTGAACCACGACAGCATCTTCGTTTCGCGACAGCGGCGCCAGGTCGGTCAAAGGCTCGTTGGAGATGATCACGCCGGCGGCATGGGTCGAGGCATGGCGCGGCATGCCTTCGAACCGCCGGACCAAGTCGAGGACCATGCGGGTCGTCTCGTTCTGGGCGTATTCCTGGCGGAGGTCGGGATTGGCGTCCATGGCCTTGGTCAAGGTCATCCCCGGAGAGGCCGGGATCATCTTGGCCAGCCGGTCGGTTTCCGCATAAGGCACGTCCAGGGCGCGGGCGACATCCCGGATGCAGGCCCGGGCAGCCAGCGTGCCGAACGTGATCACCTGGGCGACATGGTCGTGTCCGTATTTCTCAGTGACATAATCGATCACTTCCTGGCGGCGCTCATAGCAGAAGTCGATGTCAAAGTCCGGCATGCTGACCCGGTCGGCATTGAGAAAGCGTTCGAATATCAGGGCATACTGCAGGGGGTCGATGTTGGTGATGCCCAGGCACCAGGCCGCCAGGGAGCCGGCGCCGGAGCCGCGTCCCGGCCCGACCATGATCGAACGGCTGCGTGCAAAGCGAATGAAGTCCCAGACGATCAGGTAATAGTCCGTGTAGCCCATCTGGCTGATCACGCCCAGTTCGTAATCCAGGCGCCGCTCATATTCGGCGCGCAGCACCGGCCGGGCGATCTCCAGGCGTTTTTCAAGCCCCTCCAGGCAAAGCTCACGCAAGGTGCCGTCGTGGGTCTTTCCCGGCGGAACGGCAAACTCCGGCAAATGGATCGTATTGAAATCAAACGTGACCTGGCAGCGCTCCGCGATCCGGACCGTGTTGGCGATGGCCTCCGGCACAGCCGCGAACGCTTCGGCCATCTCTTCGGGTGACTTGACATAGAACGCATCGGTTGCCATGCGCATGCGGTCGTCATCGCTCATGCGCTTGCCGGTCTGCATGCAGAGCAGCACCTCGTGCGCATGGGCGTCTTCTTTTTCCAGGTAATGGCAGTCGTTGGTAGCGACCAGCGGGATGCCGGTTTCCCGGCTAAGCCGGATCAGGGCGCTGTTAACCAGCGACTGCTCGGGCAGGCCGTTGTCCTGCACTTCAAGGAAAAAATGGTCGCGCCCGAATATCTTGTCCATCTTCAGAGCCAGCGCGCGGGCGCGGTCGATGTCCTGCTGCAGGATGGCCGTGGGGATCTCGCCGCCTAAGCAGGCAGACAACGCGGTCAGCCCGGCGCTGTATTGGCGCAGCAGGTCGTGGTCAATGCGCGGGCGGTAGTAAAAGCCGTCGGTGAATCCGATCGAGACGAGCTTCATCAGGTTGCGGTAGCCGATCTGGTTTTCAGCCAGCAGCACCAGGTGGGCCGGCTCCTTGTCGACCCCCGCCTCCTTATCCAGGTAGCCGCGCGGCGCGAGATAGACTTCACAGCCGATGATCGGCTTGAGACCCTTGGCCAGCATCGCATTGTAAAAGTCGATCACGCCGTAGAGGACGCCATGATCGGTGATGGCACAGGCCTGCATGCCCAGCGCGGCAAGGCGGTCGGGCAAGTCGCGCAGGCGGATCGCCCCGTCGAGCAGGGAGTATTCGGTATGCAGGTGCAGGTGGGTAAATGCTGTGACCGTCATGATGCATCCTCGTCAAGAACTGCCTGGATCCTGGCCGCGACCTGGTCCAGGAGCATGCTCAGGCAGGATTCGCTGTCTGCCGCCTGATCGGCGTAACAGCCGAAGTAGAGCTTGATCTTGGGCTCCGTGCCCGAGGGGCGGACACAAAACCAGTCGAGCCCGTCCAGTTCGTACAGCAGCACGTCGGACTGCGGCAAGGCCAGCGCCTCGCGTGTCCCGTCTGCCAGGTTATGGCGCACGCGCCCGGCATAATCGGCAATCTGGCGGATAGGCAGGCCGGGAAACGCGCCGGCCAGTTCACGGCGCAGCCGCGCCATCCCGTAGCGGATCCGCTCCAGTCCCGTCTTGCCTTCCATCGCCAGCGAGATCGTCTTTTCCGCCGCGTAGCCAAACCGCCGGTACAGATCCTGGAGCCGGTCGTAGAGCGTCTGGCCGCTGTCGCGGGCTACGGCCGCCATTTCGGCGATCAGCATGCTGGTGACGACGGCGTCCTTGTCGCGTACTTGTGTGCCCGCCAGGTAGCCGTAGCTCTCTTCGAAGCCGAACAGGTAATGCATGTCGCCGTTTTCGTCTTTCTCCTTGATCAGTTCGCCGATATACTTGAAGCCGGTCAAACATTCATACAACGTGACGTCATAATGTGCTGACACTTTGCGCATCAGCTTGGTGGAGACGATCGTGGTCACCACGAAGGGCTTGTCCGGCATCGTCTGGCTGTTCTTTCTCGCCGAGAGGATGTAGTCGGCCAGCAACAGGCCGATCTGATTGCCGCTCAGGACCATATAGCTCCCGTCACGGGTCCTGACGCACAGGCCGGTCCGGTCCGCGTCGGGATCGGTGGCGATGACCAGGTCGGCCCCTTCGCGCTCGGCCAAGCCGATGGCCAAGCTGAGGGCCGAGCGTTCTTCCGGGTTTGGCATGGCAACCGTCGGAAACGCGCCGTCGGGCAACTCCTGCTCGGGAACCACCAGCACCTGCCTAAATCCCAGGGCGGCCAGAACACGCCGCACCGGCTTGTTGCCGGAGCCATGCAGCGGTGTGTAGACGATCTTCATGTCCCGGTGGCGTTTGGCAGCATCCGGGTTGATCGCCAAAGTCAGCAGCATCGCCTGGTAAGCCTGGTCCAGTTCCTCGCCGATGATCTCCAGCAAGCCGCTCGCGCGGGCTTCGGCCTCGTCCGGCCAGGTCAGAGCGGTGATATCCGGAAGCTGGTCCATGAAGGCAACCACCGCGTCGGCCTCGTCCGGTGGCAGCTGGCTGCCGTCTTCCCCATAGGCTTTAAAGCCGTTGTACCGGGCCGGGTTGTGGCTGGCCGTGATCATGATGCCGCCGGAAGCACCGTAATAGCGAATGGCAAACGACAGCACCGGAACCGGACGCAGCGCGTCAAACAGGCGCACACGGATGTTGTGGCCGACGAATATCCGGGCGGATATCCAGGCGAACTGCTCCGAAAAATGGCGCGAGTCATAGGCGATCACGATCCCCCGGTCCCGGGACTTTTTGCCGCGGGAGGCGATCGCCCGCGCCATGCCGTCGGCGGCCCGGGCCACCGTATAGCGGTTCATCCGGTTGGTTCCGGCGCCCAAAATGCCGCGCAGTCCCGCCGTGCCGAAGGCCAGGTCGCAATAGAAACGGTCCTCGATCTCATCCGGCTGGTCTTGAATCGCGCGCAGCTCCGCATGCGTGCTCGCGTCAAAATAGGGGTGTTCGGACCAGAGCTTATAAAGGGCTTGGGCTCGCGACATCGGGACGCCTCCTTCTCACGCAGGCGCGATCAGCCGCAGCCTGCCTCATGGCGGGTTTTACGGATTAATTATACCAAAAAAGCCCGCGGCGGGGGCAGCCGCGCCAGATCTGGTCCTCACACCTGCCAGTTGAGCTTTTCGTAGATCGCTTGCCAGCGTGCAGCCATATCGTCGGCGAAAAGATCCGGTTCAAAGCCGATTTTCAAGTAGGTCTTCAGCGCCGGAAGGCGGAAATCGTCGGTCGTCAGGTAAATTTCGCTGTATCCGCAATCAAGTAGGCGTTTCAGGACCGCCAGGACGACGGTGGTGCCCAGCGCGCGTCCGCTGTGCTTTTTCGAACCGGCCACCCAGTTGACGGCGCCGGCCTTCGGATAGGCGTCGAGCGGCTGGTGGTTGGCCATCGCGGTCGCCGCCAGCTCGTGTGACACGTGGTGCTCGACGAGAAAAAAGGCCTGGGGCAGCAGGGTCTTTTTCATTTTTTCGAGCGATTCAAGCGAAAAATCGGTAAAACCCGCCTCGTGCATCAAGGCCAGGTAGTTTTCGGTATCCGGTTCCCGGAACTGGCGCAAAACGTACCCGTCCGGGCAGGTCACCGGCAAACCGCATGGTTTTCCAGCCGGCCAGATCATCCTTAACTGCCTTGTGTGCTGTGATGGTTCCATCTGCCGCTCCATTCGCCGCCTTGCGCGGCCTCTTAGCCTGCTGGTGCAGGCATCTTCAGGTTACCGGGTCCGGCCTCAATTATAACCGATTTTGCGCCGGATGCGGTATACTGGGCTTAAAAGGCGAGGGGTGATGCCATGATCATTCACGAACCGCTGGACTTCTGGTCCTGCAGCGGAGAAATCCTGAGCCGCCTGCACCGGGGCGGCGTCCTTTGCTCGGTCATCGACCAGCTCGGGCGGCCTAACTTGATCACGCTGGGCTGGGGCCTGATCGGCCCGTTTTACCACGGCCATCCGGTTCTGGCTATCGCCGTGACACCGGACCGGTTCTCTTGGCATGCCCTGGAAGAGGTCCCCGAATTCACGATCGCGGTTCCCGACGACGCGTTGGCCGAAGCGGTCGCCTTCTGCGGCAAAAGGTCCGGCCGCGATGTGGACAAATTCAAGGCAACTAAGCTCACACCGGTTCCCGGACAGCAGGTCCGCTCGTTTGCGGTGCTGGAGTGCCCGATCAACCTGGAGTGCCGAACCTACACGCGGGTCCACCCGCCCCATCTGCTTCTGACTCCGGAGCATCGCCAAAAGGATCTCGAGCATCAGCATACGATCTATTTCGCCGAGGTACTGGCCGCCTATCGCTGCCGGACAGGCTGATCGGTTTGGTTCAGGGCTTGCCGCCCCCGGACAGGCGCCCGCGGATAACGATCAGCAGATCGCGCAGGTGAGCCGCCTCCTCGAACGCCAGCTTGCGGGCCGCTTCCTTCATGTCTTTCTCCATGCGCTGTGCCAGCTTGGCCAGGTCCTCGGGACCAAGGCCCTCCAGGCGGTTGTCCAGCAGGCCTTCGGCCACCGCTTCCGGCAGGCCGGCCTCTTCAGTCGCCTCGAGCACCGTGTCGATCACGTCGCGCACATCCTTGGTCACTGAGACAGGTGTGATGTTGTTCGCCTCATTGTAGGCCTGCTGGATGCTGCGGCGCCGGTTGGTCTCCTGTACGGCCATCAGCATGGAGTCGGTCACCTCGTCCGCGTACATGACGACGCGTCCGTTGATGTTGCGCGCCGCCCGCCCGATGATCTGGACCAGCGAGGTGGTCGAACGCAAAAAACCTTCCTTGTCCGCGTCGAGGATTGCGATCAGGGAAACCTCAGGCAAGTCAAGCCCCTCGCGGAGCAGGTTGATGCCGACCAGGATGTCGAAGGCGCCCTGGCGCAGGGAGCGCAGGATCTTCATGCGCTCGACGGTCTCGATGTCCGAATGCAGGTAAGCCACGCGCAGCCCTTCGTCTTTGAAGAACGCAGTCAGGTCCTCGGCCATTTTCTTGGTCAATGTCAGCACAAGCGTCCGTTCGCCGCGCTTCGTAGCCTGGGCCGTTTCTGCCAGCAGGTCCTCGATCTGGCCTTCAACCGGACGAATCGAGATTTCGGGGTCGACCAGTCCGGTCGGCCGGATAATCTGTTCGACCACCTGGACGGCATGCGCCGCCTCATAGCGGGACGGTGTCGCGCTGACGAACAAGGCCTGCCCCATGCGCTGTTCGAACTCGGCAAACTGCAGCGGCCGGTTGTCGAACGCCGACGGCAGTCTGAACCCGTACGTAACCAGCGCCTCCTTGCGTGACCGGTCGCCGTTGTACATCGCGCCGATCTGGGGGATGGTGACATGGGACTCGTCGATCATGAGCAGGTAGTCGTCCGGGAAGAAATCGAGCAGGGTATACGGCGGGGTGCCGGCCGGACGGCCGGTCAGGTGGCGTGAGTAATTCTCGATGCCCTTGCAAAAACCGGTTTCGCGCATCATCTCCAGGTCGTAGCGGGTCCGCTGCTCGAGGCGGTACGCTTCGACCAGCTGGTTGCGGCTGTGCAGCAGGGCCAGCTGCTCTTCCAGTTCCTCTTCGATGCTGATCAGGGCCTGCTTCATCTTGGCTTCGGTCGTCGCGTAGTGGCTAGCCGGAAAGATGGAGACATAGGAGCGGCCGGCTTTGGGCTTACCGCTCAGCCGTTCGATCTCCGTGATCTTTTCGATTTCGTCGCCGAAGAAGGAAATCCGGGTGATCAATTCGTCCGATGCCGAAGGGCAGATGTCGATGGTGTCGCCGCGCACGCGGAAACTGCCGCGCCGGATCTCGTAATCGTTGCGGTTGTACTGGATGTCGATCAGTTCGCGGATGACCGTATCCCGGTCCTTGCGCATCCCCGGGCGCAGATGGACCATCAGCTCCTTGTAGTCGCGCGGATCGCCCAGGCCATAGATGCAGGAAACCGAGGCGACGACGATCACATCGCGCCGTTCGAGCAGCGATGCTGTCGCCGAATGGCGCAGGCGGTCGATCTCGTCGTTGATCGCCGAGTCCTTCTCGATGTAGGTGTCGGTGGCCGCGATGTAAGCTTCCGGCTGGTAGTAGTCGTAGTAGGAGACAAAATACTCGACCGCATTTTCCGGGAAAAAGGCCTTGAACTCGCCCGCAAGCTGGGCCGCAAGGGTCTTGTTGTGGGCGATGACCAGCGCCGGCCGCTGAACGCGCTCGATGACGTGGGCCATGGTGAACGTCTTGCCGGAACCGGTGACGCCCAAGAGCGTCTGGGCTGGTATCCCCTCGCCGAGGCCGCGGACGATCTTGGCGATGGCCTCAGGCTGGTCCCCGCGCGGCTTCATGTCGGAGTGGATGCGAAACTGGGTCATGCGTTTGGCCTCCTCTTGCAGATGACGAATGTACGTTCTGATTATAACACGGGAGGTTCGGCTGAGCCAGCCCCAAACGATGGAAAACAGCCAGAAAAACACATCGCCCCGCATTGCCGAAGCGGTAAATTAAGTTTATAATACCCTTTGATTCAGCATCCTGTCCGGCATCAAGCCCGGACCTGCAAGGGGGAGTCAGCATGTATCCAGCCATTCCGGTCACACGCACCCAAAAGCCCGCGGCCAAGCCCGCATCCGACACCAGTCTCGGCTTCGGCCAGATCTTCACCGACCACATGTTTATCATGGACTACGTCGAGGGGCAGGGCTGGATCGACGCGCGCATCGTCCCGTACGCGCCGCTGTCGCTGGCTCCGTCGGCCATGGTTTTCCATTACGGCCAGGCCATTTTCGAAGGGCTGAAGGCATACCGTCAGCCGGACGGCCAGGTCGCCCTGTTCCGCCCGCGCCTGAATTTTGAGCGGGTCAACCAGTCGAACGCCCGCATGGTTATCCCGCCGGTCGACCCGGACTTTTGCGTCCACGCCCTCAAGGAACTGCTGCGATTGGAGGCGGACTGGGTTCCGTCCGCGCCCGGCACCTCCCTTTATATCCGGCCCTTTATCATCGCCACGGACGCCTGCCTGGGCGTCCGGCCCTCGCACACCTACAAGTTCATGATCATCCTGTCGCCGTCCGGCGCCTATTACGCCCAGGGGCTCAATCCGGTCAGTATTTATGTCGAAGACGAGTACGTGCGCGCGGTCAAGGGCGGCACGGGGTTCGCCAAGACACCCGGCAACTACGCTGCCAGCCTGATTGCCCAGGCCAACGCCTACAAGGCCGGCTACGTGCAGGTTCTGTGGCTGGACGGGGTGCACCGCCGTTACATCGAGGAAGTCGGTTCGATGAATGTTTTCTTCGTGATCGACAACAAGCTGGTGACGCCGGCTCTCAACGGTTCCATCCTGCCGGGCATCACGCGCCGGACCGTGCTGGAGCTGGCCGAGAAGCTTGGATATGCGACCGAAGAACGCCAGATCGCCGTCGACGAGCTTTGGGCGGCCGCCAAGGCCGGCCGTGTCAGCGAGGTTTTCGGCTCAGGCACGGCTGCCGTCATCTCGCCGGTCGGCGCGCTCAAGTACGAGCAGGATGTCGTTACGTTCAACGAAGGCCGGATCGGTCCGCTCAGCCAGACGTTCTACGACACCATCACCGGCGTGCAGTACGGCCTGCTGCCGGATAAGCACGCCTGGATGGAACGGCTTTGACAGCTGTCCCAAACACAAAGCAAAAGGCTGTCCGGTGACGGACAGCCTTTTCAGTCGGAAGAACTTTTTTTAACGCAGCTCCTGCAAGTTTTTCTGGATCATGACCAGCATGCCGGTTAATTGCTCCTCAAGGTCGGAGAGCCGCTTGCGGGCGTACTCGATCGAACCATTGCGGATCTGGCGGGCCGAATTGTTGGCCGCATCGATGGTCTGGCTGGCCTGCTGCCTGGCCTGCTGGGTGATCTCGTGCTCGTCGATCATCGCCGCCATGCGCGATTCCGCTTCGCGGATCATGCTCTCGGCTTCCTTGCGCGCTTCGGCGATCAGCTGCCGGTTCTGCTCAAGCAGCCATTTGGCCTGCTTCAATTCGGCCGGCAGGTTGTCCCGGATCATGCTGATCAGGACGGTCATCTCTTCGCGGTCAACCATGCAGCTGTTGGAAAACGGCACGTTGCGCGCGGTCGCGACCGCATGGTCCAACCGGTTGATCAGATCTTCGATGCTTTGGTCCGGGCTTTTGCCCTGGCGTTGCTCATACATGGCGGTTCAGTCACCCCTCCGGTCTTTGTTGGCTGTTCCTGGCGGCGAACCGCTCGCAGATCTTTTCGATCAATGCCGACGGCACCATGCCGGATATATCGCCTCCGTAAGACGCGACTTCCCGGACAATCGACGAACTCGTGAAAGCCAGGTCGATGCGGCAAGGCAGAAGGCATGTCTCGTAGCTCGGAAGCAGCAGCTTGTTGGCCGCTGCCATCTCAGCTTCGAAGCGAAAATCAGACTCGCTGCGCAGCCCGCGTACAACGGCACAGGCGCCCTCGCGGCGATAAAGGTCGACCAGCAGACCGTCAAAATGGACGACTTCGACCGTCCTCAGATCCTGCAGGACCGTTTGGATCATCGCTTTCCGTTCTGCCGCGCTGAAGGCCGTTTGCTTGGCGCTGTTGACCAGGACCGCGACGATGAGCCGGTCACACAGGCGGACGGCGCGGCGGACAATGTCCAGGTGTCCGTTTGTCAGTGGATCAAACGTACCGGGGTAGATCATGGTGCGCACCACATCACCGCCTCTCTCCTGTCGGCACAGCATCAGGAGGCGCCATCCGGCGCCCTTCTATAAAATGATAGCATTGCCGTTCCATACTGGCAACATCGCTCAAGTTGCAAATTGGTTACAAATGACGGGGCCGGGTCGCGGCTGTCATGCTCGATGATGAGCCGCCCGCCGGGTGCCAGCAGCCTGGCCAGCTCAGAGCCGAGTCGGTCGCACACCGCCTGGACCAGTCGATAGGGCGGATCGGCGAAAATGACATCGAACCTTTCTGAGAGACCGGCCAGGGCCCGGGCTGCGTCCTGCCCCAGCAGGCGGACCTGTGTTTCAAGGTGCGCGCGATGGCTGTTCTCACGGATGATCAAAAGGCAGTTTTGGTCTTTCTCGACCAGCACGACGCGGCCGGCCCCGCGCGAAGCGGCTTCCAGGCCGATCTGCCCGGTTCCGGCGAACAGATCAAGAAAACCATCCGCGGGCCAGTCAGATTGCAGGATGGAAAACAAAGCCTCCTTGACCCGGTCCGCCGTCGGCCGTGTCTTGTCGCCCCGCGGGGCTGCCAGGCGCGTCCCGCGCGCCGTCCCGGAAATAATGCGTGGCATCGTCTTCCCTCCCCGGCCCGGCTACAGCCCGATGTTCCGGAACACCTCCGGATAGCGGCTGACGATCAGCGCGCGCAGGCGGCTGTGCTCCGGATTTTGCAGATCGGGGTCTTCCTGGATCATGGCTTGCAGCCCCTCCTGTACGTCGTGCATCAGGGCCGTGTCCCGGTACAGGTTGGCCATCCGCAGCGGCGGCAACCCGTGCTGGCGTGTACCGAAAAAATCACCTGGGCCGCGCAGCTGCAGATCCTGTTCGGCAACGGCAAAACCGTCGGCGGCATGGCAGATCGCCTTGAGCCGTTTGCGGCCCAGATCGTCGCTGCTGTCGCTGATCAGGACACACAGGGATCGGTGCGCGCCGCGCCCGATCCGGCCGCGCAGCTGGTGCAGCTGGGCCAGTCCGAACCGCTCCGCGTTTTCGATCACCATCAAGGTGGCGTTGGGGTTGTCGACCCCGACCTCTATGACCGTCGTGCTGACCAGGATCTGCAGATGGTTGGCCATGAACTGGTCCATGACCTCGTCCTTGACGGCCTGACGCAGCGCGCCGTGCAGCAGGCCGACCTTGAACTCGGGAAAAACCTGTTGGGCCAGGCGGTTGTAGACCGCCGTGACGGATTCGAGGTCCAGCGCCTCCTGCTCCTCGATCATCGGGCAGACGACATAGACCTGGCGCCCTTCAGCGACCGTACGGCGCATCAGCTGCTCGACCCGGGGCCGGTCGCGGCCGGCGGCGGTATAGGTGGCCACCGGGCTCCGGCCTGGCGGCAGCTCGTCGATCAGGGAGACATCCATGTCGCCGTAGAGCACCAGGGCGAGTGAACGCGGGATCGGTGTGGCGGACATCACCAGCACATGCGGTTGGAGCTTGCCCTCATCTTCCTGCAGCTGGCCCAGGCGGCGGCGCTGGCCGACCCCAAAGCGATGCTGTTCGTCGGTGATCGTCAGGGCCAGGCGCTGGAAAACGACCACGTCTTCCAGCAGGGCGTGCGTGCCGACCACCATCCGGATGCTGCCGTCGGCCAGCCCCGATAAAATTTCACGTTTCTCGGCGGCACGGGTGGCGCCGGTCAACAAGGCCGGAGCCGGTGCGCTCCCTTCAAGGATTCGGCACAGGGTCTGGTGGTGCTGGCGCGCCAGGATCGAGGTGGGCGCCATCAAGGCCGACTGGGCACCGCCCAGGCTGCACGCAAGCATGGCCAGGGCCGCGACCACCGTTTTACCAGACCCGACATCGCCCTGGAGCAGCCGGTTCATCGGGTGCGGCCGGCCGAGATCGGCCATAATTTCTTGCCAGGAGCGCCGCTGGGCGGCGGTCAGCGCGAAGGGCAATCGCTCCAAAAACGCATCCAGCGCCGATAGCCCGGCCGCATCGGGCGACAGCGCCAGCGCGCTGGCTTCCTGGCGGCGATGCCGGCGCAGCAGCCAGAGTCCGGTGCGGAGCAAAAAGAGCTCCTCAAAGCCGATCCGGCGGCGGCACAGTGCGATATCGTGTTCATCAGCGGGCTGGTGGATCCGGCTGTAGGCAAAATCGGCCGCGCACAGCTGGTAACGCCGGCGCAGCCAGGCCGGCAGCGGTTCGGGCAGGTTGTCGGCAGTCCGGTTAAGAAGAGACTGGATCAGCTGGCGCATCACGCCCTGCGTCATGCCGGCGGTCAGTCGGTATATCGGCCGGTAGCCGAACGAAGACGCGGGCTCATCCGGGTTATCGACCGCTTCGAACGCGGGGTTTTGAACCTGGAAGGTCCGCCCGTTGCGCTTAACCAGGCCATGGAAGCGGCAAACCATGCCGACTTCAAGCTTATCCGACAGCCACGGCTGGTTGAACCAGATGGCCGATACCGTGTGATGGCCATCGCCCAGCACCGTGCGCAGCATCGACAGCCGGCCTTTTCGGCTCAGGTTCGGCTTGCGCTGTACGCCGGCCTGGAACGTCTGCTCTTGCCCGTCGGCCAGTTCGGAAAGCGGAACCAGGTCGGCCCAGTTCTCATATTCGCGGGGGAACCAGCACAGCAGGTCAAACCAGGTTTCGATGCCCAGCTTTTGCAATTGGGCGGCCCGGCGCGCGGCGACACCCGGCAGCATCTTCACCGGCTGCTGCCACAGGAACTGCCTGACGGGTTTGGGATCAGGATCCGGCGGCATAACGGCAATGGGGGGCCAACGGGCAGTTGGCGCAGTCAGGCCGGCGAGCCACGCACAGGGTGCGGCCATGCTCGACCATCAGGTGCCCGTAGTCGATCCAATCGGCCGGATCGAGAACCTCGGCCAGATCTTTCTCGACCCGGGCAGGGTCCGTGTGGTCTGTCAAGCCGATCAGGGCGGAGATGCGGGCGCAGTGGGTGTCGACGACAATCGCGGGTACGCCGTAGGCGTCGCCCAGGATCAGGTTGGCGATTTTGCGCCCGACGCCCGGCAGCGAGGTCAGAGCCTCGAGCGTGTCCGGCACCCGGCCGAGATGGTGCGCCACGATCTCCCGGCTGCTGGCGATGATCGAACGAGCCTTG
Organism: Clostridiaceae bacterium; assembly: GCA_012511525.1. GTDB lineage: Bacteria > Bacillota > Clostridia > Saccharofermentanales > UBA5734 > JAAYBY01. The sequence continues at coordinate 12,231 of JAAZFW010000099.1, read as the reverse complement.
GTGCGGAAAAGCCCGCAGCTGCGGATCAGCTCTTCGACCTTGGCCTGGTCTGCTTTGGCCATCGCCTGGGCATCGGGGAAATGACTGAACAAGGCCGGTGTGATCACGTTGACCCTGGCGTCGGTGCACTGAGCCGACAAGATGGCGGCCACCAGCAGTTGCCAGGGCTCCGCATGGTCCAGGGTGCACACAGCCTGAGGATAAGTCTGGCGCAGCAGCCGCATGACAACGGCGCCTTGCCGGCGCAGCCCGTCGCGCTTTAAAGGTTCGGCATCAATCATCGGATCAGCTCCTGCAAATAAACCAGGATCTCCAGGGTCTGGCTGTCCGCCTTCCGGAAAACGCTGAGGCGAAGCGCCGTTCCAGGCTCGGCATCCTTGAGCAGGGCGCTCAGCTCCGCCGCGTCCAGAACCGGCTGGTCATTGATCGCCGTGATGATGTCGCCTTTGCGCACGTCGGCCGCGTAAGCCGGGCTGTCCGCGACCACGCTGCTGACATAAAGGCCGTCCGGGAATCGGTACAGACGCTGCAGTTCCAGGAAGCTGTCCTGCTTGAGCACAGTCAGACCGAGCCAGGCTTTGGCCTCGGCATGCTCGCTGTCGCGCACAATATCCCGCGCGACAGCCAGCATGGCGCTGGTCGGCAGCGCATAGATCTGCGTGTCATATGATTCGCGGGCCAGGCCGCAGTTGGCCAGGCCGATCACCTCGCCCTGCAAATTGAGCAGCGGGGCGCCGGTACAAAACCCGGCAGACGGCAGATCCGTCATGATCATCTGGACCTCGGTGCCGTTCTCCAGGACGACGCTGCGCTTAACCGCGCTGATCAGGCCGCTGGAAAGGTTGCCGGCCTCATTGAGAAGATCGGGGAAGCCGACGCTCAGGATCATCTGCCCGACCCGAATGTCCGAGCTGCCGGAAAGCCGCGCCGGCTGGAAAATCCGCTTGCCGGACTCCTCTGAAAGGTCGATCACGGCCAGCCCGGTCACAATGTCGCGGCCGACGACACGCCCCGTGACAGGGCTGTCGGAGCCGTTCAGGAACACAAGGACTTGCGCCGCCGGCAGCAGGTTGCCCGATCTGTCCAGGGCGATCGACAGGACTGAGGCACTGGTCACAACAGTCCCCTGGTTGTCGATGATCAGGCCGCTGGCCTCGTTGGTTCGGGTGGTCTGGGCACCGCTGGCGGGCACCTCGACCCGAATCCCGACTACAGACGGCTCGATCATGTCGTAGATCTGCTGAACCAGCCGCTGGGTTTGCCACAACGCCAGCGTCTCCGATGCGTTATGCATCGATGGCGTCGGTGATGGCGTCGGACTCGCGCTCGGCTCAGGTGTCGGGCTGGGTGACGGAGTCGTTGTCGGCCGGGGGGTAGGCGTCGCGCTTGGCTTGGGTGTCGGGGTCCGTTCGGTTCCGCCCGTCGCAGACGGTTCCGTGCTCTGTGAGACGATTCTCAAGCTGTCCAGGCCGGTAACCTGGGCCAGGCAGGGCCAGGTCCGGCCGGTTCGGATAAAACGGAGCAATACCGCGGCGGTTAAAAGCGAGGATGCGATCGCTGAAAGCAGCAGCAAGACGAACAGGCCCGCGATCCATTTTGTTTTGGTCTTCAACAAAAATCCTCCCATCCGGAAAGGTACTTTCCATTCTAGCGAAAAAAAGTGAATGCACTATGAACAAGGCGCCATCAGGGGCTTTGCAACGTGAAAATGAAACGGGCCCCGCCGAGATCGCTGCGCGCCACCCGGATTTTCTGGCCGTGGGCGGCCAGGATGGTGCGGCAGATATAAAGCCCCAGTCCGGATCCCTTGGACGTGCGTGACTTGTCGACTTTATAGAAGCGGTCGAAGATATACGGGTATTCCTGTTCAGGAATGCCCGGGCCTGAATCGTCGATAACGACTTCAATCTCCTTGGGGCGGTCTGATTTGCGCGTCGTCAGGGCGATGATGCCGTCGTCAGGCGTGTAATGGATGGCATTGGACACGATGTTGTATACGACCCGGCTGATCGCCTCGCGGTCGCCGAGGACGAGCAGTCTGCCGTTGTCGTCATTTAGAAATTCCGTCTGGACGTCGAGCCGCTTTTCGGACAGCAACGACTCCAGACCGATGATATCTTCCTTGATAACCTGGTTGATGTCGAAAACCGTCTGGTTGATCTTTTGTGCGCTTTCCAGAACGGTGCCCTCGAACATCGTGTTGACCAAGGTCTGAAGACGCAAAACCTCCTGCTTAACGATCTCCAGGTAGTGCGGCGATCGTTCCGGCGGGATCGTCCCGTCGAGCATGCCCTCGACAAAACCGCGGATCGTGGTGATCGGGGTGCGCAGGTCATGGGAGACGCTGGAGATGAAGTCCTTGCGGTCGCGTTCCTGGTTGGCCAACTTGTCCATCATGCTGTTCATTGTCTCGACCAGGCCGGTCAGGTCATCGGTCACCAAACCCTGCAGCCGTCCAGGCGCCTTTTTCGGCAGTTCGACCCGAGCGCTCAGATCGCCGCGGGTCACCTTCTCGGCCGCTTCGGAGAGCAGGCGGATCGGGCGGGTGATGTTGCGCGAGATGATGCCGTTGATCACAAGCGCGGTGGCGAACGCGACCAGAAATGACACGATCAGGCCGTTGGTCATCAGGAAAGCGGTAAAATTGACGTCCTGCGTCTGCATGTGCAGCTGTATTTCGCCGCGGTAGCCGAAATTCCCGGTTGGAACCGGGTAGGCCGCCGACAGCCAGTAGGCCCCGCTGTCGGCCAGCAGGCCGGAAAAGTCACCGCCCTGGGTCATGCCGGAGGTGCCGCTGCTTTTCGCTGCCAGGAATTCATCGGGCAGGACGAAATAACCGCGCTCGGATCGTTCCAGCCGTTCGCGCACCACCGCCGGCAAACCGGTCTGCAGGATGATCTCGCCCCTGAAATTGATAATCCAGACGATCGCGCCGCTGGAACGGGCGGTGAAATTCACAAAGCTGTTCACCTGCGGGTTCTCGATATCGCCGTCGGCACTGAGGTTGATCGCAATGGCGCTGGAGATGGCCTGGGCTGCGTTGAGCAGTTTGTTTGCTTGCTGGCGCATGCTGTTGCGCGACACGATGGCGTAGTAAACCAGGCTGAGAACCAAAAAAACAACCAGGATGGCCAATGTCAGCTGGACGATCGTCCGTACATAGAAGGACCGGGAAAACAAGCGCCTTGCCATCGCTTCGTGTCAGGCCGTCTCGAATTTGTAGCCGACGCTCCAGACGGTCTTGATCGACCAGGACGGATGCGGTCCGGCCGCTTCGAGCTTTTCGCGAATGCGCTTGATGTGGACATCGACCGTGCGCGACTCGCCATAGAAGTCATAGCCCCAAACATTTTCCAGCAGCTGCTCGCGCGTAAAAACGCGATTGGGGTGCGTGGCGAGGAAAAAAAGGAGTTCAAGCTCCTTGGGCGGCATCTCGAGTTCCCGTTCGTTGACGCTGACCGTGTAGCGCGATTTGTCGACGCGCAAACCAGGGTAGTCAGCCACCTCGCCGCCCTCCCGCGCACCGGGGACGAATTTAGGTTCCTGGCCGCTCTCATAGCGGCGCAGCACAGCCTTGACGCGCGCCATCAGTTCTTTGGGCTCAAAGGGTTTCTGGATGTAATCGTCCGCGCCCAGTTCCAGGCCGACGACCTTGTCCAGCGTATCGCCGCGGGCGGTCAGCATGAGGATCGGAACATCGGACGAGCGCCGGATGTCGCGCATGATGTCGTAGCCGTCGCGTCCGGGCAGCATCAGGTCCAATATGACGACATCCGGATTGGCCTGGTTGAAGGTCTCGACCGCCTTCTCACCGTCGAGGCACGTGATGACGGCAAAACCGTCCTTATCGAAATAAAGGCGCAGCAGTTCACTGATGTTGGGGTCGTCGTCGACGATGAGTGCTTTTTTCATCAGCGGATCTCCTCCTGCTTGCCAAGAATTTCGTTGAGTTCGTGCAGGAATGAGCTGACATCCTTGAACTGGCGGTAGACAGAGGCGAAGCGAACATAGGCGACCTCGTCGATTTGCTTCAGCCCTTCCATGACTTGCTCGCCGATTTCCCTGGACTGGACCTCCCGCTTGAGGCTGTTCTGGTATCGGCTCTCGATGGCATCGACCAGCGATTCGATCTGCTCGGTCGACACCGGACGCTTTTCGCAGCTTTTCATGATGCCGGAAATCAGCTTGTCCCGGTTGAACGGCTGGCGCGAACCGTCTTTCTTGATCACCATCAAAGGCAGGTTCTCAATTTTTTCATAGGTCGTGAAACGGTTCCCGCAGTTGATGCATTCACGGCGGCGGCGGATCGCCGCACCATCGTCCGCCGGACGGGAATCGATCACCTTGTCCTCATCGTGTCCGCAAAAGGGACAGCGCATACCGTCACCTCCTCACTCTACCGCGTTTGGATCGGGTGACGCCCGGTCCAGTGGCCGTTAAAGCGTTACGAGTCCTGGGAACGGCCGTTGTTGTCCTGTAAAAACCAGGGCAGGATACGGCCGGAACGCTTCTCACGTTTCGGCTCGGGTTCTTCAGCAGTCTCGCTGCCGCGCGCCGGTTCCTGGGGTCTGGCCTGGGGCGGCTGCGGGGCGGGCGCGGCTTTTTCGGGAGCCGGACGGGGCTGCTGATTATGGTAAGACGGGACAAAGGTCCGGGTCTGGTCTTCTTCTGCGGCTTCCTGCTGGGTGCCTACCGTGTGAAATCCCGTGCTGTTGCTTTGGGGACGGGCAGGCTGCTCCTGCGGGCGGGAAAATGCTGACGACAGGAAGTCGGGGATCTCGGACACCTCTTCATCGACCTGCTTTTTGGCGGGCGCCGTCTGCTCGGGCGGTTTTTCGGGTTGAGGTTCAGCCGGCTGCGCCTTGGCCGCAAAGGGGCTGGGGCGGCTCGGGGCGGCGGCAGCGGTTGTCCGTGGCTGGGCGGACGGCGCTATTTCGCGGTCAAACCCGCTGGCGATGACCGTGATCATGATGTCATCTTCCATTTCCGGGTCAATCACCGCGCCGAAGATGATGTCTGCATCTGGCGATACGGCGTCGCGTACGATCGAGGCCGCCTCATCGACTTCGCGGATCCGCATGTCGCGGCCGCCGGTGAAGTTGATGATCACACCGCGCGCACCGTCGATCGTCGTGTCCAGCAGCGGGCTGTTAATCGCCTGCCGGATGGCATTGGCCGCGCGGCCTTCGCCGGAAGCGCGGCCGATCCCCATATGGCAGACACCTGCCTGGGTCATGACACGGCGGACATCGGCCAGGTCGAGATTGATCAATCCGGGCACAGCGACCAGGTCGGAAATGCCGGAAACGCCGTACTTGAGGACCTGGTCGGCCAGGGTGAAGGCTTCGTCGAGCGTGGTGTCTTCGGTTGCGATCTCCAGCAGCTTGTCATTGGGCACGACAATCAGGGAGTCGACATATTTCTCCATTTCGCGGATGCCGCGTTCGGCATTCTGCATGCGCCGCGACCCTTCAAAACGGAAGGGCCGCGTGACGACACCGACCGTCAGGATACCCAGTTCCCGGGCGATTTGGGCGATGACCGGGGCCCCGCCGGTACCGGTACCGCCGCCCATGCCGGCCGTGATGAACAGCATGTCGGTTCCGCGAATCAGCTGGGCGATTTCATCTTTCGACTCGTTGGCGGCCTTTTCGCCGATTTCGGGATTGGCGCCGGCCCCGAGTCCGCGGGTGATTTTCTCGCCGATCTGGATCCGATTGCTGGAATTGGTCCGCATCAGCGCCTGGTTATCCGTGTTGACCGTGATAAATTCGATGCCCTGAACATCACCGTTGATCATGCGGTCAACCGCGTTGCATCCGCCGCCGCCGATGCCTATGACCTTGATGGTCGCAAAGTGATCGTTATCCATTCCAAATCCCATTTTATAGTCTGACAAGCCATCAACCCCTCTCAGCCTAAGCTGCCCTGGCTATCTGTATGTTTTTGTAAACGACTGTCTCCGGAGCGCAAGGTGGCCGGAGCAGACAGACACCCTTATTCTTTTCCAATTTTACACTAAGATGACAAACGACACAACAATATTTAGTGTTATTTTAAATTCTCCTTACAAGATATTGACAAAGGCAGATCATGACGGCTGAACGGGATCGCGCCCGTCCGCTTTCTCAGGATCCGTGCCGGCGGGACGGCGCCGATTGTCCCAGCGTTCCAACAGCAAACGCCGAATGGTCGAGAAATTGATGAAAATCCGGTTGCCGAACGCGAACACGGCCGCCAGGCTCAGCTGGAGATTGAGCTGGTCACCCAGCGCGGCCAGCGCCACGGCGATTGCCGTATTGCCCAGGAACCCTGTCAGGAACAGCCGGATGTTGAACCGGTTCTGCAAGTTGGCGGTCATGGCGCCGATCACGGAATCCAGAACGGCCAGGATCCCGACCGCCACGTAGGATGAATAGGCGTCCGGAATGTTCAGGTTCCAGATCAGGCCGATGATCAGGCCAAGCAGCAAGCCAAGAATGGGAAACATCGTCCAACCTCCTCATCATGCATCCGGGATAAACGTCCGGTTGCCGCCGGTCAGGTCCAGGATGCCTTTGCCGCGGCCGTTCAGCACGTCCTGGTCGATGGCGAAGCGCAGCCAGAGCATGTGTTCTGTCAGTTCAGGCCCGATCTCGGCACGAACCGAAATCGCTTCGCCGGTGTCCGGGACGACCAGCGTCATATAGAGTAGGCGGCCGCTGACCGGGCGGATCTGGCTGACTTGCCCAAGCAGGAACACCTGCGGACGCGTGTCGCGGTCCGCCTCAATTATAGCACCGAGCAGGCCCACCGCGCGATGCAGGGCGTCAGGGGTGTCGGCCTCCAGGGCTTGTCCCAGGGTCATCGAGCGGATGGTCAGGCCTTCGATCAGCGGGATCTGCCCCGGCCGGTCCGCCTGGATCCCCATGGCGACACCATCCTTATCGATCATGACACAGCCGTCAGGAATGGCAAGCCAGGCGACCTCGATGCGCTCCTCAATCCGGAAAACCACCTGCCCGGGCAGATCAAGCGACACCTTGACCGACTTGATAACCGGGAAAGCGGCCGCGATTTGTTCTTCTGCTGTCCCGTAGCGCAGGCCGAGCCAGTGGTCCCATGAGCCGCCCAGACCTGCGAACAGGTGCTGCCCGTTTGTCAACCCGCTGGCCGCTTCAATGCCGGCCGCGTGCAGGCTGCGCAGCTCGCCCGCCCAGGCGAAGCGCTGCAAACGGAAAACAGGCAGGAGCCAGACGGCCAGAAACAGGATCGCAAGCGACACCGGCCAGCCTAGCAGGCGGAACCGGAGCCGATGCGGCGTTCTGGCCGGCCGGTCCTTGGAGGTTAGCGTTTTCACGGCCTGATCAGGCGCATGACATGTTCGCAAATCGCCGCGGCCGCGTCAGGTCTGGCCAGACTTGCCGCCTGGCGGCCCATCGATTCCAGCTGATCCGGCTGGTTCAGGAGCTGATCCAGCCGCGAGGCGAGCCAGGTCCCGGTCAGCTGCGCGTCAGGGCAAAGCAGGGCGCCACCGGCGTCAGCCAGCACCCGCGCGTTGAAGGTCTGGTGGTCGCCGGCTGCGTAGGGATACGGCACGAGGATTGCGGGACGGCCCAGCGCCGCGATTTCAGAGCAGGTCAAAGCGCCGGACCGGCAAATCAAAAGGTCGGCGGCAGCCATCCACTCCTGGATGTTGTGGATGTAGTCATGGACTTCGAGCCAGCGGCCTTCCGCGGCCGCCGCAGCCGCTATGGACGCGTACTGACGCTGGCCGGCAGCCAGGACGACCCGCGGAAGCACATGTCCCTCTCTTTCCATTTCGTGAACCCAGTCCGTCAAGCTGAGGATCGCCTGGTTGATCGTGCGCGCACCCAGGCTTCCGCCCATAGCCAGAACCAGGGGACGTTCTCCTTCCTGGTGCAGACGCTCCCGCACCGCCTGGCGATCCTGGCTGAAAAAGGCCGGGCGGACCGGATTGCCGGTGACGGCGATAGGCACATGACGGGGAAAATGGCGTTCCGTACCTGGAAACGCGACGCAGACCTGTTGACTTTGACGCGCCATCAGGCGGTTCGAACGGCCGGGGAAAGCGTTCTGCTCATGCAGCAGGACCGGTATGCCCAGCGAGGAAGCGGCTGATACGACCGGACTTGCGACATAGCCGCCGGTGCCGATCACGATGTGCGGCCGGAACTGGCGCATCAGCTGGCGGCATTGCCTGCGGCCGCGCCAAAAGGACCAGGCGGCCCTGACCATCGCGGGAGACGGGCGTCCGGGCAGCGGCCGCGCTTCGATCGCCTGGAACGCGTAGCCGGCCCGTGCGACCAGGTCGGACTCGATGCCCCGTTCGGTGCCGTAAAAGCGGATCTCGGCCTCGGGATCAGCCTGGCGGATGGCCTCGGCAATCGCCAGGGCAGGGTTCACATGGCCGCTGGTGCCGCCCCCGGAAAGAATGTAACGGTAACCTGCCATCATGAATCACCTGCCATTTGATTTTCTTGCTCGAGCGATCTCAGGTAAGCTTGGCGCTCAAGGTCTTCGCCGGTCCGGCTGGCCGGTTCGCTCCCCGGTTTCGCCTCCCGTTCCAGGGTTCGGACAGAGGAGAGCCGCTGGCCGGTGCGCGAAACAGCCAGGATGAACCCGATCGCCACCAGGAAAAACAAATTGGAGGTCCCGCCGTAGCTGAAAAACGGCAGGGATATCCCGGTGGTCGGCAGTGTCTCTGTGGCGACGCCGATGTTCAAAAACGCCTGGATGCTGATCAGCATGGTGTATCCGCCGGCCAGCAAAGCGCAAAACGTATTGGCGGCATTGCGTGTGATGCTGATGCCGATCAGCATGAAAAGCAAGAAAAGGATCACGATCGAGGATGCACCCAGGAAACCGAGTTCCTCGCCGATGATCGCGAAAACAAAATCGTTGTGGGCTTCCGGCAGATAGTTGTACTTCTGGCGGCCCTTGCCCAGGCCGACCCCCGTCAGGCCGCCCGAGCCGATCGCGATCAGGGACTGGCGGATCTGGTGCCGGTCGTCGGACGAGGCTTCTTCCGGGTTGGTAAAGGTTTCCAGGCGTTTCGCGACGTGGGCGAAATTCTCTTCGACCGTCTCGTTCAGGCTGTTTTTCAGCTCGCCGGCCGGCATGACGCCCAGGACCAGCGAGCCTAAGAGGACGACCACCAGGAGCAGCACCAGCAGCTGGGTGAATGCGCTCAGCCAGGCACGCACCCGGATCCCGGCTGTCAGGAACAAAACGACCAGGATAAAGGCCATGATGACCGCAAAAGACAGGTGCGGCTGAAAGGCGATCACCAAAATCCACACCGCCAGCAGGACGCCGGGCAGCAGGATGTCGATCCAGCCGTCGGCCAGGAACTGGCGCAGGGGCGTTTTGAAGCGCAGTTTGCCGGCTTTGCGGCGGCGACGGACCATCGAGCAGTAGCCGGCAAAGCAGAAGACCAGGGCGATTTTGGCCAGCTCGGAGGGCTGAAACTGGATGCCGCCGATCACGACCCAACGCCGCGCGCCGTTGATCACAACGCCGAAAAAGCGGACATAGGCCAGAAGGGCGCTGGTCAGCACGTAGAGCGCGGCTGTCATCCAAAAATGGTCGAATAGGCCGACCGGCAGGATCAGGGCGATGAAGAGCGCCAGGATCAAGCCCATCGTCGTGATGCTGCCCTGCTTGAGCACGTAGAAGAGCGCGTTGCCTTCGCTCGAATAGGCGTCCGTCATGCTGGCGCTGAAGAGCATGACCAGGCCGAAGCAGACCATGATCAGGGTGATGACCAAAAGTCCGGCATGGACATGGCGGACCGGGGGCAGGGCCAGTTGGTCCGGCCTGACGCGCACCACGTCGCGGTTGCGGCTTTCCTGCCCGCGCAGGAACCGGTCATTTTTCATCTGGCACCCCTCCTTCCCGTCTGCCTGGCCGCGAATTGCTCAAAGCAGCAGCAACAGGCCGATGATCGTGCCGACAGCCGCTGTCAGCGTGAAAACGCGGACAATTTTGACTTCCGACCAGCCGCCCAGTTCATAGTGGTGGTGGATCGGCGACATGCGGAAAATCCGTTTGCCGCCGGTCTTGCGAAAATAGATGACTTGGATGATCACGGACATCGATTCGACCATGTAGATGACCCCGATCAGCAGGATCAGCCAGGGCGCGCCGTAGAGCAGCGCAACGCCGGCGATACCGGCACCCAGCGCCTGCGATCCGGTATCACCCATGAACACGCGGGCCGGATGGCGGTTGAAGACCAGAAAAGCCAGGCAGGCGCCGGTCATCGCCAGTGCGGTTAAGGCGCCCGCCTGGACAGCCTGGGTCATGGGCTGGATCAGGAAAGCGGCCAGGAAGAAGCCGACGCCGCTGACCGCCGTCACAGACGAAGCCAGACCGTCGACGCCGTCGGTCAGGTTGACCGAATTGCTGGTGAAAAACAAGACCAGAACGACAAAAACAAGGTATGGCAGCCGAAACCAGCCGCTGATCGGCAGGGCCTGGCCGGGCAAAGGCAGCAGGAAGACCGCAGGTTCTGGCGCCAGATAAAGGTAGTAGACGCTGAAAGCGATGCTGATCAAAAGCAACAGCACCGTTTTCTGGCGGACGGACAACCCTTTTTTGCTGACACGGACCTTGATGTAGTCATCGACAAACCCCACCGCGCCGAACAGCAGCATCAGGAGAATCAGGACACCGGCCTGGTCCGGAATGATCTCCAGCAAGAAGGCGGCGATGGCCAGCAGGAAAAGCGGTGCGAGAAAAAACAGGCCGCCGAAGGTCGGTGTGCCGCTCTTGCTGAAGTGGCTTTTCGGCCCGTCGTCACGGACTGTCTGGCCGACCCGCAGCCGGCGCAGCAGCGGCAGGCCGAAAAAGCCGGCCAGCACGGTCAATGCAAAGACCGCCAGGGCGAAGATAACCATCGGGAGCCAGACAGACAGCGTTGTCATCGTTCTTCCTCTTTCCGGCCCTGGTCAAACCGCTCAAGCAGCAGAGCCGTGACATGTTCCATCGCATACCCGCGAGAACCTTTGACCAGGAGAAAATCGCCCGCCTGCAAACCGGCCGACAGTCGGGTAGCCATCTCCTCGTGGTCCTGGCAGCTGCAGGACGGGATTTCCGGGTTGACCGTGCGGGCGCCGATCAGCAGGTCGTCCGCTTCCGGTCCGTAAGCCAGCAGCAGGTCAAAGCCCAGTTCGGCAACCCGCTCGCCAACCTGACGATGCGCTTCTGGTGCGAAAGGGCCCAGTTCGAGCATGCAGCCGAGCGCCGCGACCTTGCGTCCGGATTGTCCGGCCAGGACGGCCAGGGCCTCGAGGGCGGCTTCTATCGACTCGGGCGCCGCGTTGTACGAATCGTCCATGATCGTGATTCCGTGCGACCGAACCAGCTTCTGGCGGTTGCCGGAGACCGGACAGCTGGCGGCCCCCGCCGCTGCCTCATCCAGGCTCATATCCAGGGCCTTGGCAGCCGCAAGGCCGAACAGGGCGTTGCGGACATGGTGCAGGCCGGGAAACGGCAAGGTGACCGCAACCGTTTCATCCTGTTGGCCGAAAGACAAGCAGCTGGCCGTGAAGGCGGTTCGCTCAGCCGATACATCAGCCGGTCCGGCCGACAGAATGAACGCCGGCGGGCGCGGCAGCGACCGTGCGGCAGAAAGCCCCCGAGGCGTCGCGCAGATCAGCGCCAGGCGGATCCCATCCGCCAACTGGCCTACCGCCTGGATCAGGAGCGGGTCATCGGCATTCAATATCAGCAGACCGCCGGGCTTTAGCCCTTCCACGATCTCCCACTTGGCTGCCAGGATCGCCTCGCGGCTGCCCAGGCGCCCGATATGCGACCAGCCGATGCATGTGATCAGGGCGATATCCGGCCGGGCAATCCGGCTCAGCAGGCTGATTTCACCGCGCCCCCGCATGCCCAGCTCGACGACGACCGCCTCGTCCTGGCGACTCGCGCCCAGCAAGGTCTCCGGCAGTCCGATCTCGTTGTTACGGTTGGCCGTTGTCTGATAGACGCGCAGGGCAGGTTCGAGGCAGGCGGCGACCATCTGGCGGGTCGATGTCTTGCCGACCGAACCCGTGACGGCCACGACGCGGCCGGGCAAGGTCTGGCGATAACCGGCCGCCAAATCCTGCAGGGCCTTGAGCGTGTCCGGCACCAGCAGGACCGGCACGGTCAGGTCAGGATTTCCGGACAGCGCTTTCGCATCATCGATCAGCAGCGCCGCCGCCCCGCGTTCGGCCGATTGGG
>JAAZFW010000597.1 GCA_012511525.1 Clostridiaceae bacterium | reverse complement strand
CCTTCCGGTTCGACACCGAGAATGTGAACGGCAATCGTGTGGCCGGGCTGTGCGCCATGGATCCCGACGCAAACCGTCGGATTGGGGCCTTTGCTTTTTTCCGCAGACCAGAGGTCTGTGGGCTTCTGCAGCCAGGAACCCGAGCACAACTCCGTATCGACGGCAAAGACTTCGCCAAAGTCAACAGAAATTGCAGGGTTACTGACTGCTGCATGGCTGTACCAGACTTCTCCTCTTCCGGCGATCTTCATGGTCATCTCCTTCCTTTTCTCAGAACATTTTTTAGAGCAGCGGGCGTCTTTAGAACGGCGTCTCCGGTTTGTTCATCATGGCGATGAGATCGTCCTTATCTTCCCGGAAAGTCCGGCGCGCGGGTTTATTACCATTCGGCCTGTAGAAGGTCTCCATCCTGTAAGGGGGCAAGATGCGGGGCACCTGGAATTGATCCTTTGCTTCCCTGAATTTTTGCAAAGCCCGCGCAGCACCCGCATAAATCAGTTCCCTCGCTTGCTCGGGATGCTTGTGGACTGCGGCAATGTTCCTGTTCCGGTAGCCTTCGCAGTCAAAGTCATCGCCGGAACCGGGAAATAGTCCCTGCTTGACCGCCACGGTCTCGATTCCCTGGACCAAGTCGCTGGCTTCTTTTGCAAACGCTTCATCCCCGGATCCGAACACAGGCGTGACGCCGAAGTATGCGCCCAGCAAGGCCAGTTCGCCGAACTCACCCACGCTCAAACCATTTATGGTGCAGTCCAGCACATCGAACCAACCCGTGTGGGCGATGTGCGCATAGGGGGTGCCGGCTTTGGCATGCTGTCCGATCCAGGCCATGACCGAAAAGGTTTTGTCCAGCCCAAACGGATAGGGGCCGGGGAAGCCTCTCTGAAAAAGCACCCTTCGATCCAGCAGCAAATGGTTGACACCGCCGTAGCCATGCCCGTCGGCCACCAGGATCTCGGTTGCGCCTTCTGAGAAAAAACCCTCAATGGCGGCATTGACTTCAAGTGTCAGGAGCTTTTTCCCTTCCTCATAATATCTGCTGTCCACGCGCACCCAGTTGTCATGATCCAGAACACCGCAAACGCCTTCCATGTCGGTCATGATGTAAACCTTCACGATCCATCCCTCCCTTGCCTGATTTCAGCAGGCATCAAACGCGGATACGGACAAAACATGTCGTGCGTCACAATCTATGAGGTTTTTGTCGTCAGACACACGGTCCGGTTGCGCTGCGGGCGCAGGTGCCTGGCTTTCTTCATCGAATAAGGCGTCTTCACCTGCGTTTTCAGACCAGCGCCTTGCCTTCCCATTCCTCCGCAGCCTCGACCCCGATCAGCCTGGCGATGGTCGGCGCGATGTCGAGGATGCTGACAGGATCCAGCTCGAGCTTTGCGGGAACGGTCCTGCCCTTGATAAACAGCGGAATGGTCATGTCCTCGGGCATGTCGGTGCCGTGGGAACGATCGTGTCCGCCATGGTCTGCCGTAATCAGGATGGTGGTGTCTTCGGATATCGCCCTGACGACGCGCTCGATGCAATCCCAGGATTCCCGGACCGACTGCAGATACGGCTCGGTCATCCAGCCAAACCCGTGACCGGCTTCATCCGTATAGCCGAGGTACAAAAAGGCAAAGTCCGGCTGGTTTTCACAGATGTAACGG
>JAAZFW010000098.1 GCA_012511525.1 Clostridiaceae bacterium | reverse complement strand
TTCTGAAGAAAGAAAACCGTTCTCAGTCGAACGGTTTTCTGGCGAGCCTAGGAGGACTCGAACCTCCGACCCACAGCTTAGAAGGCTGTTGCTCTATCCAACTGAGCTATAGACCCAGGATGTCCTGATCATTATACCTGATCCAGGCCCTGTTGGCAATGAAAAGGCGGCTGTGAGCCGCCTGCGGGCTTGGAGCGGGTGATGGGAATCGAACCCACGCAATCAGCTTGGAAGGCTGATGTTCTGCCATTGAACTACACCCGCGTTTGCGTTTCGCGCAACCCGCCATGTGATTTTACCGCACAGCGGCCGCTTTGACAAGCCTTGCCGGATCCGATTTTTGTTCGGTTTTTCCGCTCTCCCCTTATGTTCAATGTAGGTTTTTGTAAAACCGCCGCCGGTGATATAATAACGTGATCTTCCCAAGGAGGCTTGCCATGCGCCCTGCACGAGACCTGCTGGAACCGGGGCTTGTCGTTGCCGACGGAGCGATGGGCACCTATTACGCCCAGATCGGTCCGGATGAGCACGGCACCTGCGAAGAAGCGAACCTGAACCGGCCTGATATCATCCGGAGCATTCATTTGCGCTACCGCGAGGCCGGCGCCCGCCTTTTGCGCACCAACACGTTCGCCGCCGTTTCGCTGACCGGACCCGGACAACCGGATCGGCTAAAACACCTGATCACCAGCGGCTACGAGCTGGCCCTCGACTGCGCCGGTCCGGATATGTTTGTCGCCGCGGACATCGGTCCGGCCTACGCGTTGGACGACGAACAGGCGCTGGCGGGCAACACGCTGGCCGTTGAAGCTTTTTTGGATTTAGGCGCAGACCTCTTTTTGTTCGAAACGTTTGCCGACCCAAAGGAATTCCTGCCGCTTTGCCGCCTGATCCGGCAAAAAACGCCCGGCGCTGTCATCGCCTGCTCGTTCGCCTTGTCTCCGGACGGGCTCACCCGCAAAGGCATCCGGCTCGAACAGCTCGCCGACCAGATGGAACAAGATCGAGACATTGACATCTGGGGACTGAACTGCGGCATCGGGCCCACCCATCTGGCCCGACAAGCGGGAAGGCTGAGCCCAGACGGCAAGCCGATGACCCTGATGCCCAACAGCGGCTACCCGCGCATGGAAAACCAGCGTTTGGTCTACGGTTCCGAACCGGATTATTTCGCCCGCGAGGTCGCCGGGCTCAGGCAGGCGCGGGTGCGCATCCTGGGGGGCTGCTGCGGCACGTCGCCCCGCCACATCGCCGCGCTGAGCGCGGCCTTGGCCCAGGTTCAGCCGACGCCCCGCCCGATTGCTTTTACGGCCGCTCCTGTTCCGATCGCACCGTCTGCGCCGCCGGCGACGGTTCTGGCAGATCGCCTCGCCCGCGGCCAGTTCACCGTCGTCTGCGAACTGGACCCGCCGCGCGACAGCCGCGTCGAACCCCTTCTGGATGCCGCCCGTGAGCTGAGAACGGCCGGAATAGACCTGATTACGCTGGCCGATTCGCCGATGGCCCGGGTCAAGATGGATTCGGCCGCGTCGGCTATCCGGGTGTACCGCGAAACGGGTCTTCCGGTTCTGCCCCACTTGTGCTGCCGTGACCGCAACGCCAACGCGCTGCGCGCCAGCTTGCTGGCGCT
>JAAZFW010000011.1 GCA_012511525.1 Clostridiaceae bacterium | reverse complement strand
CCGCCGCGGTCGGCCAGCAGCAGGGGAAATCCGGCCAGCAGGGCGACCGGCTGGTGCCAGCGCTCGATGTCGCGCAGGATGTCAGAACCGTAGATCAGGGAAATGGTGTCACCGGGCTGGCTGGCCTGGAGCAAGCGGGCAGTGTCCAAGGTATAGGACGGTCCGTCGCGCAGGATCTCGATGTCCGACACATCGACGTTCGGTTCGCCGGCGAACGCCCTTCTGGCCATTTCATAGCGGTAGCATGCCAGCGAGACCAGGTCGCCGCGCTTATGCGGCGGCGTCCCGGATGGAATGACCAGGACACGGTCGACCTGTCCGCTGGCGAGGGCGGCGTGCACCAGGGCGGCATGGCCGTTGTGCAGGGGGTCAAACGTGCCGCCGCAGATCCCGATTCTCATGGCCGCCGCCCGATATCGCGCCGGGCATGCATGTCTTTGAACGAGATGACATCCAACGCCCGATAGGCGCGCCCGACGGCTTCTTCGACCGTCCGGCCCAACGCGGTCACGCCCAGGACACGGCCGCCGCTGGTCAGGACCGCATCCCCCTCCCGGCGCGTTCCGGCATGGAAAACCAGGCAGTCTGACGGAACCTTATCCAGACCGAGGATGGGATATCCGGTCTGGTAAGCAGCCGGGTATCCGCCGGAAGCGGCGACCACGCAGCAGGCTGCGCCGCTTTTCCAGCGGATTTCAAGCTGGTCAAGTCGCTCGTCGAGGATGGCCTCGATGATGTCGAGCAGATCGGTCTCCAACAGGGGCAGGACCACCTGGGCTTCCGGATCGCCGAACCGGGCGTTGTACTCGATCACCTTCGGGCCGTCTTGCGTCAGCATCAGGCCAAAATAGAGCACGCCCTTGAAGGGCCGCCCCTCGGCGCGCATCGCGTCGACGGTCGGCTGGAGGATGGTCTCACGCAGCTGGCGCCAGGCGTTCTCATCCAGATCGGCGCCGGGGGCGACCGCGCCCATACCGCCGGTGTTGAGACCCTGGTCGTTGTCGCAGGCGCGCTTATGGTCCCGCGAGGTCACCATGGGATGTATCGTTCGCCCATCGGTGAAGGCCAGCAGCGTCAATTCAGGGCCGCTCAAAAAGGACTCGATGACCAGCTTTTGCCCAGCCTGGCCGAAGCGGCTGTTGACCATCATGTCCGTGACGGCCGCGCGGGCCTCTTCCCGCTCATGGGCGATCACGACGCCCTTGCCCAACGCCAGGCCGTCCGCCTTGACGACCAGCGGCAGCTCGGCGCCGGCGACATGGGCCAGGGCCGCTTTGACATCGTCGAACACCTGGTAGTCGGCGGTCGGAATCCGGTAGCGGCGCATCAGGTCCTTGGCGAAGGCCTTGCTTGACTCCAGTACGGCCGCATGGCTGCGCGGACCGAAAGCCCGGATGCCCGCGGTCTCGAGCCGGTCAACCAGGCCAAGAGCCAGGGGATCGTCGGGGGCGACAAACACCAAATCGATCGTTTCGGAGCGGGCAAAACGGACCAGTGCGTCAAGGTCGGTCGCCTTGATCGGGACACACGCCGCCAGCTCTGCGATACCGGCGTTGCCCGGCGCGCAAAACAGCTGGCTGATCCGGGGGCTTTGCTTGAGTTTCCAGGCGATGGCGTGCTCTCGTCCGCCGCCGCCCACGATCAGGACGCGCATGGCCGGCTCTCCCCGGTTCAATGCCGGAAATGGCGCTGGCCGGTAAAGACCATCGCCAGGCCCAGCTCGTCACAGGCGTCGATCGATTGCTGGTCGCGGATCGAACCGCCCGGCTGGATGATCGCACGGATGCCGGCCGCGGCCGCCACCCGGACACAATCGTCAAAGGGGAAAAAGGCGTCGGATGCCATCACGGCGCCGGCCGCGTGTTCGCCGGCCAGCTTGACAGCGATCTCGACCGAGGTGACGCGGTTGAGCTGCCCGGGCCCGATGCCGACCGTCTGGCCGCCTTTGGCCAGGACAATGGCGTTGGACTTGACATGCTTGACCACCGTCATCGCCAGTTCCAGGTCTGCCTTGAGCGCCGGATCGAGCGCCTTGCGGGTGACGGTGCGGCATTCGGCCCAGTCGAGCACGGTTGTGTCCTGACTTTGAACCAGAAGCCCGCCGTAGACCGCCTTGAGGACGGGCCGCGCCGTGTCCGCCGGCGCCGCGACAGCCGGCAGGCGCAGCACGCGCAGGTTCTTGCGTTCCTGGAGCAGCGCCAACGCCTCGGGCGTATAGTCTGGCGCGACCATCACCTCGAGGAACACCCCTTTGGTCGCCGCGACAAAAGATTCGTCCACCACGCCGTTACAGGCGACGATCCCGCCGTAGATCGAGACCGGATCAGCCGCATAGGCCTTCTTCCAGGCCGTTACCAGGTCATCCGCGCAGCCGACGCCGCAGGGATTGGCATGCTTGACCGCGACCACGGTCGGCTGGCTGAACTCGCGCAGGACCCCGATGGCCGCGTCCGTATCGGCGATGTTGTTGTAGGACAGCTCTTTGCCGTTGAGCTGCTCCGCTTCGGTCAAAGAACCGGCCGCCGGAAGCGCTTCGCGGTAGAAGACCGCTTGCTGATGCGGGTTCTCGCCATAGCGCAGCGTCGCGACGCGTTCGTAGCTCAAGGTCAAAAGACCCGGTTCCTCGCCGCTCGTGTCAACTTTGCCGAGGTAATCGGCGATCAACGCGTCATAGGCGGCGGTATGCTCGAACACCTTGCGGGCCAGCCGCAGCCGTGTCGCCTCGCAGGTGTCGCCCTGTGATTGGATTTCATCCAGAACCGGCCCGTAATCGCCCGGGTCGGTCAGCACGGTTACCGAGCGGTAGTTTTTTGCCGCGGAGCGCAGCATCGACGGGCCGCCGATATCGATGTTCTCGATGCAGGTCTCATGGCTGACGCCTTCCTTTTGGATGGTGCTGCGGAACGGATAGAGGTTGATGACCACCAGGTCGATCGGGTGAATCGCCAGTTCTTCCAGCTGGTGCATATGGTCCGGGTTGGTGCGCACCGCGAGCAGCCCGCCGTGGATCTTGGGGTGCAAGGTCTTGACCCGGCCGTCCAGGCATTCGGGGAATCCGGTCACGTCCGACACCCGGGTCACCTTGAGCCCGGCCTGTTCCAGCTGGGCGGCGGTACCGCCGGTCGACACCAGCTCGTAATCCAGTTTGGCCAGGGCGCCGGCCAGTTCAGTCAGGCCTGTCTTGTCCGATACGCTGATCAATGCTCGTTTCATCGTCTTGTGTCTCCTTTTCGATCTGGATGATCCGACCGCTCCGTCTGACACGGCCGGCGGCAAAAAGGGCGACGGCGCGCGGCAGCAGAACCTGCTCCGCGTCGCGCATCACCCGCTGCTGCAAACTTTGCGGCGTATCGTCGGGCAGGACCGGGACGGCTTGCTGCAAAATGATCGGCCCGTGGTGGTACGCGCCGTCCACCAGGTGAACCGTCGCGCCGGTCAGCTTGACGCCGTACTCGAGGGCCGCCTCATGCGGCCGGATGCCGTAGTAGCCCGGGCCGCAGAAAGATGGGATCAGGGACGGATGGATGTTGATGATGCCATCCGGGTACGCCGCGATGAAATCCGGGCCGAGCAGGCTGAGGAAACCGGCCAGAACGACCAGGGAGACGGCATAGGGCCTGAGTGCCTCGAGCAGGGCCTGGTCGTACGAGGCCTGGTCGGGGTGGTCCTTCCTGCGGATGATACGGGTGGGGATGCCGGAGCGCTCGGCGCGGCCGATCGCCTGGCAGTGTTCGTTCGAGGCAATGACGACCGCCACGCGAACGGGGTCAAGGCGACCGTCACGGATCCGGTCGAGGATCGCCTGGAGGTTGGTGCCGCCGCCGGACACGAAGACGGCGATGGGAAAATCCGACCGGGCGCGCGTCACGATTCAGCCGCCAGTTTCTGTTCGAGTCTGGCCTGGCGGTCGATCACCGATTTTTTAAGCTCATCCTTGTATTCAGCCAGCCGTTGTCTGAGCCGCTCGTCCTGCAGGGCCAGGATCTGGGCCGCCAGGATGGCGGCGTTGGCCGCGCCGTCGATGGCGACGGTCGCGACGGGGATGCCGGTCGGCATCTGGACGATGGCGTAAAGTGCGTCCTGACCGGCCAGCGCGCCGCTTTTAACGGGCACGCCGATGACCGGCAAGGTCGTCCAGGCAGCCAGCACGCCCGGCAGGTGGGCAGCCAGGCCGGCGGCGGCGATGATGACCTGGTAGCCGGCTTGCGCGGCGCCGGCTGCCAGCCGGGACGCGAGCTCGGGGCTGCGGTGCGCCGAACAGATGCGGACATCGAAGCTGATATCAAAGGATTTCAGCATCTTCAGACCGGGTTCGATCACCGGATAATCGGAATCACTGCCCATGACAACCAGTACTTTTCGCTGCATCGGTCTGCCTCCTGATTTATCTTCGTTTTTATCGTATCAATCGGACCTGGCTTCGTCAAACAAGCGTTTACTTCTCGGCTTTCATCCCCGACAAGTAGGCGTTGATGAAGCCGTCCAGGTCCCCGTCCATGACCGCGTCGACCGCGTTCGTCTCAAACCCGGTGCGGTGGTCCTTGACCATCGTGTAGGGGCAGAACACGTAGGAGCGGATCTGACTGCCCCAGGCGATCTCCATCTGGTTGCCCTTAAGGTCCTCGATCCGATCCATCTGGGCCGCCCGGGCCAGGGCGTACAGCTTGGCTTTTAGCATGTTCATCGCCGTCTCACGGTTCTGGACCTGCGAACGCTCGGTCTGGCAGGACACCACGACCCCCGTCGGCAGGTGCGTGAGGCGGATCGCAGATTCCGTCTTGTTGACATGCTGGCCGCCGGCGCCGGATGACCGGTAGGTGTCGACGCGCAAATCCTCGGAGCGGATGTTGATCTCGATCGAGTCGTCCAGCTCGGGCATGACTTCGAGCGAAGCGAACGACGTGTGACGCCGTCCGGACGAGTCGAACGGCGAGATGCGCACCAGGCGATGCACGCCCATCTCAGCCTTGAGGTAGCCGTAGGCGTAGTCGCCGATGACCATGAAGGAGACGCTTTTCAGTCCCGCTTCATCGCCTTCGAGAAAATCGAGCAGCTTGACCTCGAAGTCATGCGCCTCGGCCCAGCGCTGGTACATGCGGTAGAGCATCTCGGCCCAGTCCTGTGCCTCGGTGCCGCCGGCCCCGGCGTGCAGGGTCAGGATGGCGTTGCTGTCGTCCAGCTCACCGGTGAACAGGGTTTCCAATCGCATTTTCTCAAACTGGTTTTCAAGCTTTTTGAGCCCGTCTCCGACTTCCTGGACGATCTGGCGGTCTTCTGCCTCATCGCCGAGCTCGCAGAGGATCTCCAGATCCTCGAGCTGCCGTTTGAGGGCGCGGAAATGGTCGACCCGCTTCTGCAGGTGACGGATTCGGGTCTGCACCTTTTGCGCGGCTGCGACATCGTTCCAGAAACCGGGTTCCTGGGCCCTGGCCTCCAGCTCGGCAATCTCGTCAAGCGTCGGTGCGATGTGCAGCGCATCGTGCAGTTTTTCAAGGCCTTCGTCCAGTTCCTGCAGCCTGGCGCGGTACTGGTCAAACTCAAGCATGGGATCGTCTCCTTTCGACGAATCGGGCCAGGCGGGCCATCGCCTCGCGGATGTTGTCCACCGAAGCGGCGCAGCTGATGCGCACAAAGCCTTCGCCGCTTTCGCCGAACGCGTTGCCGGGCACGATCGCCACCTTCTCCTCGCGCAGGAAATGCTCGCAGAAATCGTTGGAGGACAGGCCCGTGACGCGGATATCCGGGAAAACGTAAAAGGCGCCCAGGGGTTCGAAACAGGGCAGCCCTGCATGGCGGCAGGCACTGACCACCAGGCGGCGCCGCTGGTCATAGGCGTCGCGCATCGGGCTGACCAGGCTCTCCGGGTCGCGCAGCGCTTCGATTGCCGCCTCCTGGGAAGTCGACGGCGAGCACATGATCGCGTACTGGTGAATCTTGTTCATGGCCGCGATCAGGGGCGCCGGGCCGCATGCATAGCCGATCCGCCAGCCGGTCATGGCAAATGCCTTGGAAAATCCGTTGACGACAACCGTCCGGTCCTTCATCCCCGGCAGGGCGGCGATCGAGAAATGGCGGGATGGGCTGTAGGTCAGCTCGGCGTAAAGCTCGTCGGACAAGACCAGGATCGGCTTGTCCTCGAGCACCTGGGCGAGCGCGATCACCTCGTCTTTGCTGAGGACGGCGCCGGTCGGGTTGTTGGGGTAGCCGAGCATCAGGAGCTTGGTTCTGGGCGTGATGGCTTCGGCGAGCTGTTCCGGCTTGAGCTTGAAATCCTGTTCGGCACGCAGGGCGACCGGCACCGGAACGCCGCCGGCGAGACTGACACAGGCCTTGTAGGCCACGAAACAAGGTTCCGGGATGATCACCTCATCGCCCGGGTTGATGACAGACCGAACCAGCAGGTCGATCGCCTCGCTGCCGCCGACCGTCACCACCGTTTCGGTCCTGGGGTCGTAGGAAAGCTGGAAACGGCGTTTCATGTAGGCGCAGATGGCCTCGCGCAGCGCGAGCAGCCCGGCGTTGGGCGAATAATGGGTGTGTCCCTGCTCCAGTGAATAGATGCCGGCGTCCCGGATGCTCCACGGCGTGACAAAATCCGGCTCCCCGATCGACAGGGAGATCACCTGGCCTTTCATTTCGCTGGCCATATCGAAAAAGCGCCGGATCGCCGAAGCCGGAATGGAGCGGGCCGTCTGCGACAGGAAGGATTCCAGGTTCATAAAACGACAGCCTCCCGGTCATCCCCGTTGCGCACGTCAAACTCCAGGCCGTTCATTTTGTATTTCTTCAAGATGAAATGCGTCTGGGTCGACAGGACGGAATCCAGCGGCGCGATTTTCTCGGAAACAAACTGGGCGACCGCCTTGAGCGAGGTATCTTCGACGATCACCATCAGGTCGAAGCCGCCGGACATCAGGTAACAGGATTTGACCTGGGGAAAACGGTAGATCCGGCGGGCGATATGGTCGAATCCCTGGTCACGCTGCGGCGTCACGCGGACCTCGATCAGGGCGGTGACCGGATCGAGCGAGGTCTTCTCCCAGTTGACCGCCGCGCTGTAGCCCAGGATGACGTTGTCAGCCTCGAGCTGGGCCACGGTCCTGGCGACCGTGCCGGCGTCAAGGCCGGTCATCACGGCAAGCTCATCGATGCTCAGCCGGGCGTTCTCTTCAAGCAGCTGCAAGATCTTTTCCCTGGTCTCCATGGTGTTCCTCCCTGTTGGCCGTACGGCCGTCCAATCCAACAATGCCAAAAGCGATAAAAACCAGACTGAGCGCATCAGCCTGGTTTTCGGTCTTGTCAACAAAAAGCCATTCAGATGCGGGCGACTCCAGATTTTTTGGCTGCTGCAGCCACGGCGGCGGCGACGGCCGGACCGACCCGGTCATCGAAGGCGGACGGGATGATGGCATCGCTTTGCAGCGTGCTGGTGTCGACCAGATCGGCGATGGCCCAGGCCGCCGCAACTTTCATCTCGTCGTTGATATCGCTGGCGCGAACATCGAGGGCGCCGCGGAAAATCCCGGGGAACGCCAGGACATTGTTGATCTGGTTGGGAAAATCGGACCGTCCGGTCGCCACGACAGCCGCACCGGCTGCCAGGGCTTCGTCCGGCATGATTTCCGGCGTCGGGTTGGCGCAGGCAAAAACGATCGGATCGGGCGCCATGGTGCGCACCATGTCACCGGTCAGGACGCCGGGCGCCGAGACCCCGATAAAGACATCGGCGCCGGCAAGCACATCGGCCAGCGTGCCCTGCTTAAAATCGCGGTTGGTCACGGCGGCCAGTTCGGCCTTATAACGGTTCAGGTTGGCGCGCCCTTCGTAGATGGCGCCGCTGCGGTCGCAGAGTATGACCTGCTTGAGGCCGCTGGCCATCAGGAGCTTGACGATCGACGTGGCGGCGGCGCCGGCCCCGTTGACGACCACGCGCACGTCTTCCAGCTTCTTGCCGACCACGCGCAGGGCGTTGATTAGGCCGGCCAGCGTGACGACGGCTGTGCCATGCTGGTCATCGTGGAAGATCGGGATGTCACAGCAGGCTTTGAGCTTTTCCTCGATCTCAAAGCAGCGCGGCGCCGATATGTCTTCCAGGTTGACGCCGCCGAAACTGCCGGCCAGCAGGCGGACCGTATTGACGATCTCATCGACATCCTTGGATCGGATGCAAAGCGGAAAGGCGTCGACATCGCCAAACGCCTTGAACAGGACGCACTTGCCTTCCATGACCGGCATGCCGGCCTCGGGCCCGATGTCGCCCAGCCCGAGCACGGCCGTTCCGTCGGTCACGACCGCGACCATGTTCCAGCGGCGGGTGTAGACATACGAAAGGTCGACATCCTTTTGGATTTCCAGGCAAGGCTGCGCGACACCCGGCGTATAAGCGATTGACAAATCCTCACGGCTGGCAACCGGTGCGCGCGCGATCACCTCGAGTTTCCCCTTCCAGTCGCGGTGCTTGTCCAAGGCTAGCTGTTTGATGTCTGTCATACGAGTCCCTCCAGGCTTTCCACGCCGCGTTCAGGCCGCGGTGTCAGGTTTAGATGGTATCACAAAAGGTACTTTTTTTACAAGATAAAGGTACAGGATGCCCATCAGGCGGGCATGCATGAAGGATTGCAAAACCAAAAAAAACGTGCTCAGGGCGTAATAGGCCAGCACAGATGTGACCATAGACTGGACCAGGCGCTGCGGCAGCGAAAGGACAAAGGACAGCAGGACAACTTTGAAGAAAATGAACAGCTTGCGGTGGCGTGTCGCCGCCAGGCTGTCCTGCAGGGCCATGGCCAGGTTCTTTCGTTCCAAGGTCAGGTTCAACGGCAAGAAGTAGATCATCAGCAAAAAGACGACCAGCGGGATGAAAGCCATCAAGGCGCTGAACAACGCCGGCAGCAGCAAGAGCAGGCCCAGGGCCAGCAACGACGGCAAAGCCCTGAAGCAACCCAAAACCGCCTGCCGGGGCGTTCGGTCGTCTTTTTCGCCGACAAAGAGGGTGACGTACATCAGGCCGAAGAAGAGCGTGACCAGGTTCGTCAGCAGAAGCAGCCCGATGATCAGCCAGTTGCCCGGTGTCAGCAGATCGCCGACCGGCGGAACGTCAAAGCGGCCGGCGGACATCTCGGCAAAGGCACCCAGCAGCGGTGTGAAATCCTTGTCGCCGATCGGCAGTACCAGCGGCAGCAGGTTGATCACGTAAAGCAGCACAAACCAGAGCTGGACCGTCTTCTCATGGCGCAGCTTATGTATTTTCATCGCCTCAAGCAGTATGACTAAGCTCACGCTCGCCTCCAGGCCCTTCCCGGCGCAGCCGCCGGTCCGGTCAGGCTTTCGCCTTGGGTTCGGCAGCCCCGATGGTCAGGTCGGAGCAGATGCGCCCGTTGACGATATGCTCCGCGACCACACGCTTGGCCTTGAGCGGATCCATCTTGACATATGTGACCTTGTCGCCGTTCTCCTCGATCACCTCGATGATCGGTTCCAGGCGGCAGACCCCGATGCAGCCGGTCATGGTGACGTTGACATCGTGAATGCCGCGGACGCGCAATTCCTCGACCAGGGCGTTCATCACGGGCCGTGCCCCGGCCGCGATCCCGCAGGTCGCCATGCCGACGACGATTTTCCGTCCGCCGCTTTGGCGCGCGGAGAGGTTCTCGCGGGCTTTGTCACGAATGGCTTCCAGTTCTGCTAGTGATTTCATGTAGGACACCTCCGAAAATTATTTCTTGTTGTTCATAAACGTATCCGGTCAGCCAGTCAAGGACCGACGGCTCCCGGAGCGGAACATCCTGCAGCTGGCTGCGGATGTCGGCGGTCGCCAGATCCAGTCTTCCCCTGGGGCTGTCCAGGACCAGGCGGTAGTCCTGATCCGGGTCGGCCAGAACCAAAAGGGACAACGTGCTGCCGATATCGCCGAGCGGCAGACGGTCGATGTGGTTGAGCCCCAGGGCCGCCTCGACCGTCGTTCCCTCCTGCGGCAACGAGCGGATGGACAAAGACCCGCCTGTCAGCTCGCACAGCTCTTTGAGCAGCGGCAACCCCAGCCCGACCGGACGCGTGGTCCTTGTGGTCGCGTACGGATCTGTGACGCGTTCGAGCAATTCCGGACCGATACCCGATCCGTCATCTTTCACCTGCAAGACCAGCTGATCAGTTTCGACCAGGGCCCTGACGCTGATTTCGATCAGCCGGGCGCCCGCCCGTCTTGAATTTTGAACCAGGTCCATCAGGTGCTCGGATAGTTCCCGCATCGGTTTGCCGTTTTCCTCCCGTTAGCTCAAGACATTATATCATCGACCTAACAGGGCTGCAATGCTTGCAGGATGGCATGCCGGCAACCCGCCCCGCCGAAACCGGCGCTATCTGGCAGATCCAGGCAAAAACGGGCCTCGGCGATATCGCCGAGCCGGTGCGCGTCGGAATTGTACAGCGGGCGGTACGCGGCAAGCGCCGGGTGCCGCCCGAGGCAGTCCCGGGCGGCGTCCGGGCTGGTAAACTCGAGCCAGGCGGTTGGAAAATCGGCAGGGATGGCACCCAGGGTCTGCAGCATGCTGTATGCGTCGCGGTCCACGTGCGCCGGAATCAAGACACCGCCCAGGTTGCGGACTTGCAAGGCCAGGGTCTGGCAGTCCAGCGAACAGGCCTGGAGCAGCAGGCAGGTCTCTTCCCCCGTGATCCGGTCATGGCGGTCCAAAAGCAGCTGCGTGCCGAAAATGTCCGGCCGGTTCAGGCGAGTCGGCAATGCGGCCCGGACCACCCGCTGCATCTGCTGCGCTTCGTGCAGTCCCGGCAGCAGGCAAAGCAGGTGAATCTCCTCGGAGGACTCAATCTCCAGCCCGGGAATGACCACTGGTCCGGCCAGATCCCGGGAGGCCTCCATGACCGCGGCACAGTTGGCGCTGCTCTGGTGGTCGGTGACGGCGATCGCCCCGAGGCCTTTCAGCCTGGCCATGGCGACGATGTTCTGCGGCGTCATGTCTTTTTCGGCGCAGGGGGACAAGGCGCTGTGGATGTGCAGGTCATAAAAGCACTTCATGCCGTTCAGCCGCGTTCGGGCAGCAGCTGGGCCAGGCGCCCGGCCGCCTGGAAGGTCGTCAGGGGCGTGCTCAGAACCGTTACCTGCCGTTCCCTGGCCCGTTCCAGAACCGCCGGTTCCATCGCTACGCCCTCGGTCAGGACCACACAGGCACAGCCGGTCAGTTCGGCCACCGCGACGACGTTGATGCTGTTCAAAATGGTCAGCCAGACGTCGCCCGGTCCGGCATGGGCCATGACATGGCTGAGCATGTCGCAGGCATAGGCCCCCGTTACCGCGGCCGAGACCGGCGGTTCATCCGTCAGAAATTGCCCGGACAGGATCCGGTCCAGTTCAGGGAGTGTCATGCGGATCCTCTTCCCTGTTCGGCGCATAGCGGTTCATTTCCTCGCCCAGATCGCTCATCACGGCTGCCACCGCCCGGATCCGTTCTTTAAGCTTGAAGATGCAGTCCGTCTCCGCAGCCTCGCCGCGGACGATGTCCTCGGCCAGGGCTTCGCAGTCCGGCGCACCGCAGGCGCCGCAGTCCAGTCCGGGCAGCCCGGCGACGATCTGCTTTAGCTGTTCGTACTTTTGCATCGCCTGGACGATGTCCTCGTCCAGCTGCATGGCCGGATTGGGCAGCGGCAGCTCTTTCCAGGATTCCAGCGGCAAGTCCGGGGCCGTTTGGGGCCCTTGCCGGGCTTCCTCGGGCGCCCGGCTGACAAAAGCGCGCTGACGCGCATGCGCAGAAAACCGGTTGGCCACCGTCAGCGGGCCGCCGATGCATCCGCCCAGGCAGGCGTTGGCCTCGATGAAATCGACATCGTGCAGCCGCTCGTTTTCCACTTCCTCCAGGATCTCGATCACATTGTGGATCCCGTCGACAGCCAGGTAGCGTTCCATGTGCAGCGCGATGGCCTCGCCGCCGGTATACGCCCAGCGCACACCGGTCGAACCGGCCGTCAACAGCCGCTCCCCTTCCTGAAGGGCGGTTTTGGCGTCCATTTTCTCCAGACCGGCCAGGATCTGCGGATACAGGTCGGAGATGGCGATCACGCCGTTGACCGCGCTGGAGGCGCGGGCGATCGGGTTGATCACAGCGGTGCGCTTGGCCGGGCAGGGGCTGATGAAGAAGACCCCGATTTTCTCCTGGGGAAGGCCTGTTTTTTCCGCCAGCTGGCGCCGGGCCAAGTCAGCGGTCACTTCCATCGGCGAATCAAACGGCACCAGGTTTTCAACCAGGCCCGGGAAACGCATCTGGATCAGCCGGACAACAACCGGGCAGGCCGATGAGATCAAGGGGCGACGGCCCTCTTCCAGGGCCTTTTGAACAAAAGCGGCGGTGCTGGCCGTGACGATTTCCGCGCCCTGCGCCACTTCATAGACTGCGTCGAAACCCAAAAGGCCAAGGGCTGCCAGAACCATTCCCCGGGTGGCCGGCGGGCCGAACTGGGCATACAGGGACGGCGCCGCCAGGGCGACATTGAACGCAGTGCCCTTGAGGTCGTCCAGGGTATCCATAACCGCGCTCTTGGCATGGTGCGGGCAGACGCGGATGCACTCGCCGCAGTCGATGCAGCGGTTCTCGGCGATCTGGGCTTTCCCGTTGCGCACCCGGATCGCTTCGGTCGGGCAGCGCTTGATGCACGTGGTGCAGCCGACACACAGGTCGCGGTTCAGTTTGACAGAATGAAGTCTGGACATGATTCCTCCGGGTCTCGCCCTAAACTGTGAAGTTGATCCGAATCGTCACGGTCGTCCCGCGGCCCGGTTCGGTCTCAATGAGCAGTTCGTCGGACTGTTTCTTGATGTTGGGCAGCCCCATGCCGGCGCCGAACCCCATTTCGCGGGCCGCTTCCGGTGCCGTCGACCAGCCTTCCTGCATGGCCAGTCTGACATCCGGGATGCCGGGGCCGTGATCTGTGACCCGGATCAGGACATGGTCGGGATAGATATCCACCTCGGCGCTGCCGCCGCCGGCGTGGATGACCGTGTTCAGCTCCGCCTCGTACATGGCGATCGCCGCGCGTTTGACCACCGGCGCCTTGACGCCGAGTTTGGTCAGGGCCTTCTTGGCCCCGCTGGACGCTTCGCCGGCATGGATGAAATCCGAGCCGTCGATGGAAAACGTCAATCGCAGCGGTTCGATCGGTCAGCCCCCCTTGCCCAGGACACCGTGGCTGTACAGGACACCGCAGGCTGTGAACATCGGCAGCGGTGTCGTCAGCACACAGATGCCCATCTGCCGCGCAAGCTCGAGGACAGCCTCGCCGGGCTGCTTGCCGCGCACAAACACGACGACTTTGACATCCATCATCTCGGCGGTGCGGATCGCCTGCGGATTGACCAGCCCGGTCAGCAGCATCTCGTTGCTGGCGCAGGCAAAGGCCATCACGTCGCTCATCAGGTCCGCCCCGCAGGCCACCTGGATATCCATCTCCAGGTCAGGGACGCTGACTGCCACCTGTGCCTCGAGAACCTTGATGCAGTCTTTTAAGATCATACACGACTCCCTTAATGTGCGCCTTCCGCTGGTGGAAATGCGATAAGCGCACGCAATATGTTAAAAAACCTTGTGCCATTATACCATTTATGTTATGATCACAACAACGGATTAAGCTTGTTTACAGACCGTGCCCCAACTCAATAGAAGGTATATGCCTCCTCGAAGTCTTGGAAAGCCACTGTCATTCATTCCTTATCCGAAATTTTCAGGAGGTATAGACCATGCCAGACAAGACACTTGTATGCAAGGATTGCGGTGCAGAATTCGCGTTTACCGAAGGTGAACAAGCTTTTTACAAAGAAAAAGGCTTTGAGAATGAGCCTGTCCGCTGCCCGGATTGCCGCAGGGCGCGCAAGAACGCCCGGCGCCAGCAGCAGGGCGGTTACGACAACAGGTTCTGAGATAACGTTGTCAGCCATCAAAGAGAGCACCTCGCGGAGCTCTCTTTTTTATCCGCCAGGCTGGGTGCCCTGCCGCGGTGCGTAGAGCTCAAGCAGCATTTCGGTCTGTACGGGCGGCAGCGGCGGGCCGATCAGGTAGCCCTGCAGGGCGTCGCATCCGGACTCAAGCAGCCATCGCACAGACTCCTCCGACTCCACGCCTTCGGCGATCACCGTCAGGTTCATCTGGTGCGCCATGCGGATCATGGCGTCGAGCAGCTGTTCCCCGTGGGGGGCGTCTTTGAACACGGCAATGACTTTTCGATCGATTTTCAATGAAGCAAACGAGATGCGGCTGGCTTGCCCCAGTGTGCAGAAGCCCTGGCAAAAATCGTCCAGGTAGAGCTGGACCGACATGCCGGTCAGCTTTTCCAGGTTGACGCGAACCTGTTCGCGGTCCGTGTCCAGTGCAGATTCGTGAATCTCGAGGACAAGGCGCTCAGCCGGCAACCCGGCCCGGGCGAGGGCATGACCGACCCGTTCCGGCAAATCCGGAACGGTCAACTGGCTGTCGCTGAGGTTGACGGTCAGGCGGCAGGGATCCGACGGCCTGATCAGACCGCTCTGAAGCCAGCGCTGCATCTGTTCGCAGGATGCCTCGAGCGCCCAGTCGGTCATCGGCCGGTCGATGCCGATCTCCTGGGCCAGGGGCAGAAAAGACGCCGCCGGCAGCAACCCTTCCCGATCCGAGTTCCAGCGCAGCAAGGCTTCAAGCGCTAAAATGCGCCCGTCCTGGGCTGCGACGATCGGCTGGTAGTAGAGCAGCAGCTCGCCTCTGTTGAGGGCCGATCGCAGCCTGCGTTCGAAATCGACACGCTCATCGACGGCCGCCTTCATCGTTTCATTGAAAAAGGCGACCCGGTCGCGGCCGCTGTTCTTGGCCCGGTAGAGGGCGATGTCCGCCTTGTCCAGCAGTTCCTGAACCTGCATTGCATCTTCCGGAAAAAGGCTGATGCCAATGCTGGCGCTCAGCGTCTGGGGAACACCCATGACAGCGACAGGCTGACGAATCGACTCCAGCAGCCGGCCGGCGACCATCAAGGCATCCTGATCGCCGGACAGGTGCTGCATGATGACGACAAACTCGTCGCCGCCCAGCCGGGCCAGCGTATCCGCATCACGCAGGCAAGACGCCATTCTCTGACTGATTTGCTGCAGCAGATGATCTCCGGCCTGGTGGCCGAAATTGTCGTTGATCCGTTTGAAGCGGTCCAGGTCGATGGCCAGGATAGCCATCTTTTCCTGGTGGCGGACGGCATCCCGGATGGCCCAATGCAGGCGGTCGGACATCAGGTAGCGGTTGGGCAGGCGGGTCAGCTGGTCGTAGTAGGCCATGTCACGCAGCTGGCGGCCGTGGATCTGGCCGTCGGTCAGCGCTTCCAGGTAGACGGCAGCCTGACCGTCCATGGCCAACCCGTTCAGGCGAACCGTTATCAGGCTGTTGTCCCGGCTCAGGCGGGCATCGATGGTCTGGGCATCCGGCTGCCGGAAGACGCGGCCAAGCCAGGCGATCACCTCGTCCTGGTCTTCCCCGATGAAACTTGCCGCAAGCAGGGATCCGGGCACGGCGCCGGACAGCAAGGTGTCCGCTTTCCCGTTACCGGTGACGATCCGGCCTTCGCGGTCAAGGACAAGGCAAGCCCAAGGCGCCTGGCGAACCAGGTCGGCATATGAAATGCCAACCGCTTCAGTCAGGCGACCCGTGCCTTTCTGCCCAAGTCCTTCGCTGCTCATGCTTTGCTCCATGCCTGTTGCCGCGGTGCTGGCGCACCGGGCTTGCTGTCATGATTTCAGTATACCATGGATGGACGCGGTAAACGCCACGCATTTCAGACGAAAAGACGAATCCGCCCGATGACGTCAGCATCGAGCATGCGCAGCCGTGCGGCCAGCTGACCTTCGCTCAGCGGCGCGCCCTGCCCGACCAGCCAGGCCTGTTCGTGCAGGTCCTGGGCCTCGATAAGCTCCGCGCCATGCGGACCGAAGAGCGCGCGGATTTGGTCCGGCGGCAAACGGTCGTGCAACCGGACCAGTGCCTGAACAGGACACTCGTCGTGCGGACGGACAATCGGGCGGTCGCTGACGGCCCAGGTTGTCAAGTGAGGCAGTCTGCCCAGATGCATGGCGCACTCGATCACATCGGCGACGACCGCGCTGGCGGTCGGCAGCTTGCCGGCGCCGCGGCCGTAGAAGAGCGCCTCGCCCAGGGCGTTGCCCTCGACCAGAATGGCGTTGTTGACATCGTCGGCGACAGCGATGGGGTGGCTGCGGCTGATCAGCATCGGGGCGACGATCATGTCCGCCCGGCGGTCCGGCAGCAGCCGGAAGCGGCCGATCAGCTTAAGCTTCATCTGCAGGTGCTGGGCGTAGAGCAGATCGGTCGGCATGATGCTGGTGATGCCTTCCGTATGCACTTTGCGGCTGTCGATGTACTCGCCGAGCGTGATGCTGCCCAAGATGGCTAGTTTACGGCAGGCATCCAGCCCGTCGAGGTCGGCTGTCGGGTTTTGCTCCGCATAACCCTTGGCCTGTGCCTCGGCCAGGGCCTGGTCAAAGCGGATGCCCGCCGCATCCATGCGGGTCAGGATGTAGTTGGTGGTGCCGTTCAGAATGCCGGCGACCGTCTGGATGACATTAGCGGACAGGCATTTGTGCAGCGGCCGCACGATCGGGATACCGCCGCCGACACTCGCCTCGTACATGTAGCTGACACCCATCTGCTGTGCCAGCGCCATCAGTTCAGGCCCGTGCGCGGCGACCAGTTCCTTGTTCGACGTGACGACATGCTTGCCGGATCGCAGAGCCTGCAGGGAGAGGTCAAGGGCGATGCCGGTGCCGCCGATCGTTTCGACGACGATGGCGATGTCCGGATCCTCAAAGATGTCCCCGGCCCGGTGGGTAACCCGGTCGCCGAAGGGATCGTCAGGGAAATCACGCAAATCCAGGATTTTCTTGATGTTGATGCCCCGGCCGGCTTTTTTACGGATCGTGTCCGCGTTCATCCGGCAGACCTCCGCGACCCCTGAACCGACCACGCCGTAGCCCATGATGGCGATGTTGATCATATGGTTTCCTCCTGCTCGCGTTAAGTCAGTCCCTGGCCAGGATCCGGTAGGACCTGACCCCTGGAATCTTGCCGATTTCCTCGAGCATCGTCTCCAGGCCGGTCGTCATGCGCTCGGTTTCAATCGAGATTGAAACGTCCGCAAGCCCGTTGATCGGGATGTTCTGGTTGATCGTGAGGATATTGGCCTTGCCGCGCGCCATGCAGTTGATGATGCCGGACAAAATGCCCGGGAAGTTCTCCACCGCGAAAATCAGCGTGACCAGGCGGCCGCGGGACGTCTCGTAGAACGGCAGCACGGCGTCCTTGTACTTGTAGTAGGCGCTCCGGCTCAGTCCGATCCGCTGCACCGCCTCGTTGACCGAATCGGCCTTGCCTGAACTGAGCAGGCGCTTGACGGCCATCACCTTGACAAAGACCTCGGGGAGCATATCCGATTTGACCAGATAGTATTCGCTGTCCATGGTATCACCTTCCGGAGGCGCAAAGCCGCCTTTGTCCGCCGAATGAAAACATTCGTCCGTGAAGGATACTATAGCACGGCGTTCAGAGCCGGTCAAGCAGCAGGCTTGCCAGCGCCTGCAAAG
Organism: Clostridiaceae bacterium; assembly: GCA_012511525.1. Classification (GTDB taxonomy): domain Bacteria; phylum Bacillota; class Clostridia; order Saccharofermentanales; family UBA5734; genus JAAYBY01. Next base: position 6,985 of record JAAZFW010000011.1, on the reverse strand, counting down.
CCAGTCCGCGATGGCTGATCCGGTTCTTCTCCGCTTCCGGCAGTTCGGCCATGGTCAGGCCGCGCTCGGGCAGGTAAAAGATGGGGTCGTAGCCGAAACCGCCCTCCCCGCGCGGGACTGGCGCGATGCGGCCGTCCACCTGGCGCAGCACGGTTTCGGTGCTGCCGTCCGGAAAAATGACCGCCAGGGCGCAGACAAAATGTGCTGTCCACAGTTCGGGACGAAAGGGCCGGAGGTCCTGGTACAGACGGGCTATTTTTTCCGGGTATCCGGCGTCTTTGCCGGCGAAGCGCGCCGAATAGAGGCCGGGTGCGCCGTCAAGCACATCGATCGACAACCCGGAATCGTCCGCCAGGACCAGGCCGCCGGTCACGCGATGAACCGATCTGGCCTTGATCAGGGCGTTTTCCTGGTAATCGGTACCGTCTTCCTTTATCTGCCCGGCAAAGCCGGCCTGCCGCATCGAAACGACCTGCCAGGGCGGATCGGTCAGGATCTGGCGAAACTCGCCCAGCTTTCCCGTGTTTTCCGTGGCAATAATCAAGCGCATGGCGACATCCTCCGGTCTAGCTCTGGCCGGGCCTGATCCAGCCGGCTGGGTAAAGGTTCTTCAGAACGGGCTTTTGCTCTAGCCGTGCCCAGCCAAGCGGCCAGGTTCCCTGGCATGTCTCAAGGGCAATCGCAGCCATGGCTCCGGGCGGCCAGCCGGCAACAGCTTGTTCATCAGGCGCGAACAAGGTTTCACCGCGCAGGCATTGGCGGATCAGGCGATCCCCTTCCGTCGCGGCCAGAACATGGCGGAGCTCGTGCTGGCGCAAACTGAGCAGCAGGGCCTGGGACGGGACAAACCGCACCATGCCGCGACCTTTGCGCTGCACCTGCCCCAGGAAAAGCCCGGTTTTGAGCAAATAGAGGCCCTGGAAATCCGGGCAAGGCGGCACCAGGTGCAAGCGCCCGTTCTCGGCGCGCATCCGGTGACTCTCAAACCAGCCGGCCAGCCGCTCTTGTCCGGCGGGGCTCAAGGCCCCGCGGCAAAAGGCCGCGAAGGCCTGCCAGTCTTCACCGGATCCCGGCTCATCCTGCCGCTCGGGCAGGGTCGTTTTCCGATCGGCGTGATCGGTCTCTTTGACCAGCCAGGCACAGAAATGCCCCTCCCCTGCCGCTCGGTGCGGCCAGATCCGGGCAGCGCCGGTCAAGGCAGGTGTCAGCGGCAGGGCGTCGTCAACGCCCGCCGCTTTGGGAATGGCCCGGATGGCGGCGTCCGGATGATCGGCCAGGAAACGGGCGATCTGCGCCTCGTTTTCAGAGATGGAAAACGAACAGGTGGAATAGATCAGGCGCCCGCCGGGCCGAAGCAGGATCCAGGCGCTCTCCAGGATCTGGCGCTGCAGAGGCGCGCAGGATTCGGGGCCATAGCTCAGGTAGCTCTTGGCCGCCTGGTCGTCGCGGCGCAGCATGCCGGATCCGGAACACGGCACATCCGCCAGAACGGCGTCAAAATAACCGGGCAGCACCTGGGCCAGCGCTTCCGGCGAGACCGAGGTGATCACGGCTTGCGTGCTGCCGGTAAGCTCGAGGTTGCGCTGCAGGGCCCGGACCCGCTCGGCAGATATCTCGTTGGCCCAGAGCAGGCCAGATCCGGCAAGACCGGCCGCGATCCGGGCAGACTTGCCCCCCGGCGCCGCACAAAGGTCGAGCACTTTCTCACCCGGGCAGGCGGCCAGCACTTCGGCCGGCAGCATCGCGCTGGGCTCCTGGATGTAATACAAGCCCGCCGCGTGCCCGGCAAGCTTGCCGGCCTGCACGCCGTCCGGCAGCCTGAAGCCGTCCGACGACCAGGCAATCGGCTCAAAGGCCTGGATGTCGCAGCCGGTTTGCCCGGCCAGGTAGTGCTGCAACTGAACCGGAGCTATTTTCAGGCCATTGGCCCTTAGCCCTCCGGTCGGCGCCTCCTGCAGGGCACGATAAAAGTCCGGCCATTGCGCCGTCTGGTCAAAACGCTCGAACAGAGCGCGCATCTCGGCAAGAAAAAGGTCCGGCAGCTGTCTCATTCGGCCGACCGCCACGTCACAGGGACAAGCTGTCGCACAGCACGTACACGGCTTTCTTGACCGTGTCCGGATCGATCGGAGACGCGAATCCCGTTTCCTCGAGCAGCGATGCGGCAGGCGTCTTCTCACCTTGCGCGCAAAGCTTCTCGAAGCGGCGCCAGGCGGAGGACGGGTTGCGTCCGATCTGACCGAGAAAGTCCAGGCTGGTCAGCGCGGCCAGCCCGGGCGTGATTGCCGCAAACGGGTCTGTCCACAAGGCGCTTTCGAGCTGCCAGGCGCGTCCGGAGGTCAGGGCAGGCATCTGCTCGTAATCCAAATCCGGCAGGTAGCGTTTCTCCAGGCTCAGATAGAGCGCGCAGCGCTCATCGGCGGTCATGGCAGGCTTCTGGTACAGTTTGGCCGCAAAATCGTCGAGCAGAAAGGCATGCGGCAGTTGGAGCAGCTGTTCGGTCAGGTGCAGCGCCATCGCGTCGTCGTAACCCGGCCCGATAACATCCGCCAGTTGGGGCACAAGCAGATAGGTGAAGGCTTGACCTTGGATTTGGCGGAGCAGACCGTCTGGCGGCACAATCGGATCGGGACTGTCATCGTCCCGGCCGCGGACCGCCCCGTACGCCTGCCCGACTGCCGCCAAAGCCTGGAACAAGTCCCGGGTGGAGCCGGCGGACCGGACATGCACGAAGGGCAATGCCGGGGCGGGCAGATCAACCACCGTCGCTTGTTCGAGCTGGCCGTTTTCTTTTGTGACAGCCAGGTATCCGGCGGATGAAAGCGTATCGAGCAAGGACAAGCGTTCCCCGCTCAGCCGACCCAGGGCATGGCCTGCCGCTTCCAGGCAGCCCGGCAGTCCGGACAAAAGCTGCGGGTCGGCATCGGGGAAATGGCAGTTCAAGTCGTACCACGTCAGCAGCGCGACATTGAGGCGCCGCTTTTGCAGACGGCGGGCTTCACGCGCGGCCGGGACCAGGTAGCGCACGATGGCTTCGCGCACCTGCTCGATGGCCGCCCGGTCCTGGAGACGTTCATCCTGCCGCCGCGCCGCCAGGTCGGCAAAGCTGGCCAGACCCATCCGGGACGCGATCTGCTGCCGGCACTTGACCAGGTTCTCACAGTGCTCGTCAAGGTCCCCGGCATAGGCGGACAGGCTGTCGTCCAGCGCAAGCGCCGCCTGACGGCGCATGGCGCGGTCCGGACTGCGCATGGCCAGCCTGGCCTGGCCCACCGTCAGCTCCTGCCCGTCCAGCCTGACGCGGAGCCCGTCGACAAACTGGCGGTATTCAGCCACGAGCTGACGTTCTTTTTCCAGCTCCTGCGCCGCCTCCGGTTGAAAGCAGTAGCGGAATCGCCCGGCCGTCTCAAAGGTCAGGCGGCCGATCTGGCGTTCCAGCTCGCCCCGGTAGCGCGAACTGGCCAGCGCGGCATAGAACTGCTGCAAGTGGTGCAGGTACCGGCCCTCAGACTTGGTGAAAAAATCGAGTTCCTGGTCCGGTTCCATCCCAGGGGATCCGCCGCGCAGACAGCCGACTTTGGCAAGCGCTTCAGCCAGGCGGTACTGGCGCGTCACCTGTTCCATGTCCCGAACGGCGGAAAGGGCGCTGGAAGCGCTCATAGCCAGCCGAAGATGCAGCCGCGCGCGGCGCAGCTGGTTTTCAACCTGTTCCAGGTCCGGACGCTGGTATGTCAGCTCGGCTAGGTCGATCATGCGATCACATCCGCTCGACGACGCCGATGCCGACCAGGTCCAGCCCGACCCGTATCGCCTGGCAGACCGCCTGCAGCAAGGCCAGGCGGGACTGGCGCAGCAACAGGTCACCGGTCTTCAGAATCGGTTCGTGATTGTAATACTTGTTGAAGGCGCGGGCCAGTGCTGTCACCTGGCGCAGCAAGATGTACGGCTCATACAGCTCGGCAGCCCGGACCACCGCCTGGTCGAAGCCGTCCAGCAGCTTGGCGATGGCAAATTCGTCCTCAGAAGTTAAAACCGGCGCACACGTTCCGGGCAAGGCCTGCCCTTCGGCCTCGGCCTTGCGCAGGATGGAGCGGGCGCGCGCATAGGTATACTGGACGTAGGGTGCCGAGTCGCCGTCAAAGTCCAGCATCTCTTCCCAGGAGAAGACGATGTCGCGCTCCCTGCCGTTCTTCAGGAAAGTGTAGACGATGGCGCCGAGGCCGATTTTCTCGGCGGCTTCGTCGATTTCTGCCATCTGCATGTCGGTCTGGCGCAGCCGCGCGTTTTCCGCGATGATCTCGCGCGTCTTGTCGACGCTCTCCTGGAGCAGGTCCGACAGGAAAATGACATCGCCGCTGCGTGTCGACAGCTTGCGGTCGGGAAACTTGACCAGGCCGAAGCCGACGTGAACGCAGTTCTTGGACGCTTCGACGCCGGCCTTGTCCAGCACGGCGAAAACCTGGCGGAAGTGCAGGGCCTGGGGCGTGCCGACGACATAAATGTTGCGCGCGAAGCGATACTGCTCCCAGCGGTACAGCACAGCCGCCAAGTCGCGTGAGGCGTAGATGGTCGTCCCGTCGGATTTGAGGATAATGCACGGGGGCAGGCCGTACTCGTCCAGCATGACCACTTGGGCGCCCTGGCTTTCGATGAGGATGCCCCGCTCGTTGAGCAGCCGGACCACGTCCGGGATGCGGTCTGAATAGAAGCTTTCGCCCAGGTAGGAATCGAAGGAGACGCCCAGCCGTTCGTAAACGGCAGAAAATTCCTTGAGGCTGAGATCGCGGAACGTCTGCCACAAGGCTTTTTCCGGCGCCGAACCGGTTTCCAGCTGCCGGAACGCCTCGCGCGCCTGGTCCTCAAGCTCCGGGCGCTCCTTGGCCTCGTCGTGGAAACGGACATAAATGCGCAGCAGTTCGCGGATCGGGTCGGCGGCCACGGCCTGTTCATCGCCCCACAGGCGATAGGCGACGATCAGCTTACCAAACTGGGTGCCGTAATCGCCCAGGTGGTTGACGCGTACCGTGCGGTAGCCGAGGTGGTCGTAGAGGCGGTAAATCGCCTGGCCCAGGATGGTGGTGAAGGCATGGCCGACGTGGAAGGGCTTGGCGATGTTGGGCGAGGAGTACTCGACGACAACAGTCTGCCCGGCCCCCAGCGCCTGACGGCCCAACCCGTCGCCTGACGCGAGCACGTGCTTGATTGCCGCCTGGACAAAGAGCGCCCGGTCGACGAAGAAATTGAGGTAGCCCTGCACCGGCTGGACATCGGCAAGCTGGGCGATGTTCCCGCGGGCCAGTCCGGCCAGCTCCTCCGCTATTTTCGCCGGCGCGCGGCGCAGATGCTTGGCAAGACGGAAACAGGGAAAGGCGTAATCTCCCAGCGCCGGCTGCGGCGGTATTTCGATCCAGGCGTCGATCTGATCGCGTTCGAGGCCGGTCTGTCCGGCCAGCCATGTGACGATTTGGCTGCGAAAGTCCATCTTTCTCCTCCGATGCCGGCGCCGAAAAGCCGGTTTCTATCCTGACAATTTATCACCTGTTGCCGCGGCCTGTCAATTTGCACGCCCGGACAAACAGCCCGTTGCCTGTACAAAAAGCAGCTGTTGGTGTACACTTTGGGCAGAAACGGCATCGATCGGGAGGTCTGACATGAAATGCAACCGCTGCGGGACTGAAAACCCCAAGGGAAAGACCGTTTGTAAAAAATGCGGTGCGTTCCTGTATTCGGCCAACCCGAACAACCGGGTTCCGCTCACCAAAGAACAAAAACGCGAACGGCGCAAGTCTCTCTTTAAGGGATCGGCTCTGGGCTGCCTGTGGTCGGTTTTGATCATCGTCGGCATGTTCATCGTGCTGGGCATCATCAGCTACCTTCTGGTCCGCTTTGTCATTCCCGAGGACTATTTTGCCGACGTGACCATCGAAACAAGCGGCTCCGTGACGCCGGGCGCCACCAGCCTCCCCTCTTCGTCCAACTGACCGGTACGCAAGGCGGCTCGATCAGCCGGGGCTTCCGCCCCGGTTTTTTTGTTCCGGTGGCTCGCTGATCGGAATAAATCGGATTTCATCCGTCTGTTCGCTTTCCGGTCCGGAGGCGGCTTTAGCCTTCTGGCACAGGTAGGCCTGGCAGTCCAGGTGGGCTTTGCCGCGCCGGTCGACGCGCACGCTGGTCCCATCCGGCTGCATCAGGCGGGCGCGATCGGTGTCCGCCAGCTGGATCTGCAGCACTTCCATGACACGCTGGTGGATCGCACGGTCCTTTACGGGGAACATCAGCTCGACCCGCCGGTCCAGGTTGCGCGGCATCCAGTCGGCACTGGACAGGAACAGCTCCTCGCGGCCGTCATGGAAAAAGTAGAAGACGCGGCTGTGCTCCAGGAAACGGCCGATGATGCTGCGGACCCGGATCGTTTCCGAAAGCCCCGCGACGCCCGGCCTGAGGCAGCAGATGCCGCGGATGATCAGGTCGATCTGCACGCCGGCCTGCGACGCCAGATAGAGGCGGTCGATCATCAGGGGATCGACCAGGGAGTTGGCTTTGATGATGATGTGCGCCGGCCGGCCGGCCCGGGCAGAATCGATCTCACGGTCGATGTGCTTTTCAAGCTCACTGCGCAGCCAGTACGGGGCGACGGTCAGATGATGCCAGGTCTGCGGTGCCGCGTAGCCCGACAGCATGTTAAAGAAAGCCGATGCGTCTTTGCCGATGTTTTCGGCACAGGTCATCAAGCCCATGTCTGTGTAAAAGCGGGCGGTGATGTCGTTGTAGTTGCCGGTGCCCAGGTGGACATAACGGCGGATGCCGTCTTCGTCCCGGCGGACCACAAGCGTGATCTTGCTGTGGGTCTTAAGGCCAACCAGGCCGTAGATCACGTGGCAGCCGGCCTGCTCGAGCTGGCGGGCCCAATGGATGTTGTTCTCCTCGTCGAAACGGGCTTTGAGCTCGACCAGCACCATGACCTGCTTGCCCTGACCGGCGGCCT
>JAAZFW010000596.1 GCA_012511525.1 Clostridiaceae bacterium | reverse complement strand
TTATTGGGTATCAGTACGGTGTTAACCTAATAAACGGCGTTGCTCCGAAGGCTACAATTATTCCCGTCAAGGTCTTGAACCAAAATGGCTCAGGCTGGTCCTCCGTCATCGCCCGAGGTATCGAATATATCGGCGATCTCAAGGCCGGACCTTTGGCCGACTACCCGGTCGTTATCAACATGAGCCTTGGCGGCTCCGCCTTGGATGCCATCGAACAAGAAGCCATCGACTATGCGATCGCCCAAGGTGTAATCATTGTCGCCTCGGCCGGCAACAATGGGACACGCGGCATGGGTTATCCAGGCGCGTATGAACCTGTTATCTCGGTTGCCGCTGCCGGTTGGGCTGGTGAATGGCTTGCTGGTAACTGGTGGTATGCCATCGACGATCCCGAGCCAACAGATTCGTCACTTTTCTACATCGTCGATTTCTCCAGCCGTCAGCTTGCCGGTCAGGACCTCGACGTCGCCGCGCCCGGTTCATGGATTGTCGGCCCCTACCAGCTGAACAGCGGCATGACGAACAGCTACTATTATCTCGGCGGGACCTCGATGGCCAGCCCGCATGTCGCCGGCACGGTTGCCCTGATGGCGCAAAAGCATCCTGACCTCATTGCATCTGAAGCGGAAACCATCCTGGAGGCAAACGCTCTGTACTTGGCTCCCGATACGCGAACAGTTTATGGTCCTTCTGGAGCTCAAGTCATATATGAATGGGGTGCAGACGCTACCGGCGCTGGCCTGGTGGACGCCGCCGCCGCCCTGGACGCGACCCCTTAATCCTACGTTCTTAACCTGTATTGATCGGCAGGCCGTCCATCTGGGCGGCCTGCTTTTTTATGCTCTTGGCGCTTGGAACAAACCTTGCTGACAGAACGTCTAAATTTTCAGCTGTCTTTTTGTTCAACATTGCTCTATAATGATCCGTATGCCTGCCGGTTGAGGCAACACGACCGGCCGCGACAAAAAACAGCCAATAACGCATCGAGGTGATCAAGGTGTTCCTGGCAGATATCCTGACAGCCGCAACGGTTGTCATCAGCGTTGTCCTGTCCGTCTATTCCTTTTATTCGATCGGCCTGGCTCTGGTGTCTCTGCTGAAGGGCCGCCGCAACCCGGATGCCGCGCCCCGGGCGCGTTTTGCCGTGCTCATCGCCGCACGCAACGAGGAAGCGGTTATCGGCCATCTGGTCGAGAGCCTGACCCGGCAGCATTACCCACGGGATTTGTTTGACATCATCGTCATCCCCAACAACTGCACCGACCGGACGCGGCATGTCGCCGAGCAGGCCGGCGCCCGCATCCTGATGTGCCCGTTCCCAGTCCGCTCCAAAGGCGATGTGCTCAACTTCGCCCTGCCCGAACTCAGCCGTCTTGAGCGAGGTTATGACGGGATCTGCGTCATTGACGCTGACAACCTGGTGCACCCGGATTTCCTGGCGGCGATGAACCGGGCTTATTGCTCCGGCGCTAAGGCCGCCCAGGGTTATCGCGACATCAAGAACCCGTCCGACACCGGTATCTCCGGCAGCTATGCGATCCACTTCTGGCTGATCAATCGCTTTTTCAACCGGGCACGGGCCAAAATCGGCCTGTCAACCCCGATCGGCGGCTCCG
>JAAZFW010000595.1 GCA_012511525.1 Clostridiaceae bacterium | reverse complement strand
TACAGGGCAGGATACAGCCAGATGCTGGTTTTTATCCGATAGGCAATTTTCCTGATCATCTGCCGCCTCACTTTCGCCGCCAGGTGACGGCCGGATGTCCCATGAGCCAGGACCATACGGGCTGCTTTTATTGTGCCAGAAAGCAAGATCAAACAACAGCCTGGTTTTTCAGGCAATCATTTTGAATCGCCTCTTACGCAAACCCGAATTCTCAGGGAAAATCGGATGATGACTGGCATTTGACACCAAAATTCGTTATGTTTAAAGAGACAGCCGAATTCGGGAGGTATGGATTATGCAGGATCAAGAATGTCTGCGTGCGCTCGCCGAACGCTACGCCGAGGCCGCAGCCCATCCCCGCAACCAGGAAAACGCCCTGCTATACCGCGCGGTCAATGGATTGAAAATGCGTCGGCCGGTCGTCCTGATCGACGAGCAGCCCTGGAACGAGCTCAATCTGGACGGTTCTTTGAATTTACACTGCCAGGATCCGATTTTTCGGGCTGCGGAGCAGTTTATGCGCCGCAGGCTGCTGCAATGGGAACACCATCCGGCCGATATGATCCTGCCCCCCTATCTGCCGGTGTTCAAAATTATTGGCGGCGAATCCGGAGGCATGGACGTCGCGGAGGAAACGCTGGCGACGGACGTGGACAACACGATCGTGTCGCATCAGTACGTGGACCAGCTCCAGGAAACCGAAGACATCGCCAAGATCAAAATGCCCCGGCTGACCTACGAAAAGGCCAGGACCGAAGCACAACAGGCTAAGCTGGCGGATGCGGTAGGTGATCTGCTGCCGGTCCGGATCGTGGGGCACAGCACCTATTTCAGCCAGTGGGACCTGATTTCGGTCTACCGCGGCGTGACCTGCCTGCTGATCGACCTGGCCGAACGTCCGGAGCACACCCACGCGATCATGGACCGGGTGACCCAAATGCTGATCGAGCGTTATCGCCAGTATGAAGCGCTCGATCTGCTCGATCCCGAACCCCTCCTGATCCATTGCACCGCCGGGCTGTGCGACGACCTTAAGACCGCCCCAGGCGAACCGGTTTTGCGCCGAAATGTCTGGGGCCGCTGCATGGCCCAGATTTTTGCTTCGGTGTCACCGGCGATGCATGAGGCGTTCGACATCGATTACCAAATTCGGGCGATGGAGCCCTTCGGGCTCGTCTACTACGGCTGCTGCGAACCGCTGGACCGCAAAATCGATATCGTACGTAAAATCCCCCGCCTGCGCAAGGTTTCGGTGACCCCGTGGGCCGACATTCGGGTGGCCGCCGAGGCAATCGGCAAGGACTTCGTGGTCTCGGCCAAGCCCAACCCGGCCCATGTCGGTGCGGCCTTCGATCCGGTGGTGATCAAAAACGAACTAAAAGGGATCATCCAGGCCTGTCGGGATGCGGGATGCTCGTTTGAAATCGTGCTCAAGGACATCAGTTCGATCAGCCACAACCCGGACAACCTCAGGACCTGGGAACAGATCGCCATGGATCTGGTTTGTTCCTGACAGCGCCTACCCGACTGCAACGATCTCATGTAGCCCGGCTGCCAGCGTCACAGCCGCACCGCGGGCCAGGGCG
>JAAZFW010000097.1 GCA_012511525.1 Clostridiaceae bacterium | reverse complement strand
GTCGATCAAGGTCGTGCTGGTGCCCTGACCGGTAAAGGAGAACGCAGATGGAACAGCCCTTTCGGACAATCACGCAATACGGCGCCGTCGCCGACGGACACACGCGCTGCACGGGCCCGATCCAGGCAGCGATCGACGCCGCGGGGCGCGCCGGCGGCGGGACCGTCTGGGTCCCGCCGGGTACGTTTTACACGGGTCCGATCACGCTGCAAAGCCACGTCACATTGCACCTGGACAACGGAACCAGGCTGCTCTTTTCCGACGATCCAGCCGATTACCCCTTGATCGAGACCTATTACGAAGGCGAGGCCGTCTTGGCGGCCATGCCGCAGGTCTTCGCCGACCATGCTGAGAACATCGCCATCACGGGCCAGGGGACGCTTGATGGCAACGGCATGGTTTGGTGGGCACTGCAGCGCAGCCGGAAGCTGACGCATCCGCGCCCGCGCCTGATCGGGTTCCAGCACTGCAATCAGGTCCGGATCGATTCGGTCACGCTGCTCAATTCGCCGAGCTGGACGATCAACCCGGTTCTGTGCGACAACGTGACCATCCGCGGCGTGACCGTGATCAACCCGCCGGATTCGCCGAACACGGACGGCATCAATCCGGATTCCTGCCGCCAGGTGCACATCTCCGACTGCCATATCGATGTCGGCGACGACTGCATCACGCTGAAGTCCGGCAACCACAAACGGCAGCCCAGGCAACCATGCGAAAACATCGTGATCACCAACTGCACGATGGTCCACGGCCATGGCGGCGTCGTGATCGGCAGCGAGATGAGCGGCGGTGTCCGCAACGTCACGATCAGCAACTGCGTCTTCACGGGCACTGACCGCGGCATCCGCATCAAGACACAGCGCCGGCGCGGCGGGCTGGTCGAGAACATCCGGGTCAGCAACATCGTCATGGAGCAGGTTCTGTGCCCGCTGGTGATCAACATGCAGTACTGGGGCAAGACCACGAAAGCCGACACCTGGGCCTGGGACGAAACCCCGCAGGCTGTCGACGACGGGACGCCGGCGATCCGAAACGTCAGCTTGTCCCAATTAACCGCCCGCGGCATCCGGGCCGCGGCCGCCTACTTGTCTGGTCTGCCGGAGATGAAGCTATCCGATATCAGCCTGGCGGACATCGACCTGGAAATGGCCGAACAAGCCGACCCGGCGCGACCGGCCATGAGCCACCTGGCGCCGCCGATGGCCGGCCAGGGCCTGATCGCCCGCCACGTCACGGGCCTGTCGCTGAGCCAGGTCCGGATTCGCCGCGCCCGGGGGCTATCTTTCACCTTCGAAGATTGCGACAACGTCATGCAGCAGGGCTGCCGGCCGGAACCTGCCGAAGGCCCGAACAGGAGCGAACCATGAAAAAGATCAATCTGGACCGCAACTGGACGGTCAGCCGGCGGCGCGAATGGTGGGAAAAGGCAGAAAAACAAACCATTGACCTGCCGCACGACGCCTCGATCGGGCTGGATCGCCGTCCGGACGCGCCGTCCGGCGCCGGCGGCGGTTATTTTCCCGGCGTCAACCTGGTTTACGAAAAGCAGCTGGAGACCGATCCGCTTTGGCAAGACAAGCGCGTCTGGCTGACTTTCGAGGGCGTCTACCAGATGGCCGAGGTGCGGGTCAATGGCCAGCTGGCCGGCCGCCAGCACTACGGCTACACGTCGTTTCATGTCGACGCCACACCGTACCTGCGCCCGTCGGGAACCAATCAGATCAAGGTGCTGGTCTCCAACACGGCCCAGCCCAACTCGCGCTGGTACACCGGCAGCGGCATCTACCGCCATGTTTGGCTGACGCTGCTGGACACGGCGGACATCGAACCCTGGGATTGTTTTGTCTCGACTGCGGACTGGACAAAGCAGCAGGCCACGGTCGCGGTGCGTGCCAGTTTGGCGGACCGCCGGGAGCATCCCCGGACTGCGCTTACCGTTCGGGCCGAGGTTCTGGATCCGGATGGGCAACGGGCCGCGTCCGCCGTTACCGAGTTGGTTCCGACAGGAAATCCCGACTCCAAGATCCCGCTCGCCTTTGACCTGGTTATCCGAAAGCCCGCCAGCTGGTCGCCGGAAACCCCCTCGCTCTACCGGCTCCGCCTGCTGCTGGAAGGCGCATCCGGGCCGGTGCTGCTCCAGGAGATTCCCTTCGGCATCCGTGAGATCCGGTTGTCGGCCGGGCAGGGGCTGACGCTGAACGGTCAGCCGATCAAGCTGCGCGGCGGCTGTATCCATCACGACAACGGGCCGCTCGGCGCGGCCAGCTTCGACCGGGCCGAAGAGCGCAAGGTCCTTTTGCTGAAAAAAGCCGGTTACAACGCCGTGCGCTGCGCTCACAACCCGCCGGCTCCGGCGT
>JAAZFW010000594.1 GCA_012511525.1 Clostridiaceae bacterium | reverse complement strand
TACCATCACTCCTGTTTCATTTGTTCCGTGCTCCAGCTATTGGTTTGCCGCGTTTGATCAAAATACCATGTCATTGGAAACAATCATGTGAATCCTTACCGAAACATCTTAAACAATGCTGGTAACCATAACAAGGCAACGATCAGACAATTGGTAAAAAACAAACATACTTATTTTGCACGAGCATCAATGGGTTTTATCGCGCGCAGCCGCAATTTGTGTTGCCTGAAGGCATCTGAAGCGGCCATGACACTGATAGGCCTGTTTGGTTCAGGTAATCAAATTCCGTATGTTGCCGATTCATCCCGCTTGATCTTCCCCCTCGGATTCTTACCTGAATGACAGGACGCCCAATCCCCGCTCATGCCAAACTTATCGGCACGTCACATGTCATTCAGTTATTATAATTATATTCATGATCAATAACTGGCATTATATGAGAGGCTCTATCAACCTGCAATGTACTATTCGCTATTATTTGTAAATTTTGATACATTATTCCAAAGCGATCATGTGCTTATCACACACACGAAACAGGTTTTACCACATAAAGGCTGTATCTTTCCTGTAAAGTATTGAATATATGTGCTGATCGGGCATCATGATTTTATCGATACACTGCCCAATAGCTTAAACTCGGATAAACAGCGGGCATAATATCGGCATCAATCAGATGATAAATGTATCAGCATCGGCAACAACCTTTTTCCAGGATTAACCACTCGTAGGCGAATCCAATATATGTTTTTATTAATATAATAGCTGTAAGAACCAGGAAGCGGTCACTGCCGCTTGCCGATCGATGAAAGATTCCGGCTCATCGTTTCATCTGAGATACTGTTATATTCAGACCTCTATCCAGCCCGCTTCATGTACGTTGTCTGTCTTTGCCCTTTTTTCTGCACGCAGCATGCGCGTGAAGAGCCTGCCGCGCCACACGCAACCTGTGCCATAAATGCACACGGCATCAAGCCGTCCAGAAGCCACAGGAACGAAACGATATGCCGGTTATCACGACAAAAATGCGACAGGGGCGCATCAAAAGCCATGTCATTCCAAAGGGCTTTTCTATGTGCCTGGCCAAGAGACATGATGATTTTCTTGACCTTACCGTTTTGTGGCCTTTTGGAACGCGGCAAAGTAACGCCGGCCGAGCTCGCGGTAGGATGCCGCACTGAAGTGGATGCCGTCGGCTGCCCCGGTCAGGCCGTCGGCCCGCACCAGGACGCAATTTTCTCTGGTTGCGGCTATGGTCATGAGAACATCGTTCATTTGTCGCCAATATGGCCAGCGATCGGAAAAATCGGCTATTTCCCCGATCACCAACGGCAGCGCCGGATCGACACCGAGATCAATCGGCAACTGGTTGAAAATGCGATCGAACTTCGCCCGATACACCTGCACCGTTTCGGCGGATTTGCTGTCGCTCTCCCCCTGGTGCCAGAGAATGCCGGCCAGCTGGCTCGTCCGCATTGCCAGCCGGGTTTGCATCACGGCGTGGTCATAAAGCAGCCCGCCGACAGCCCACTGGTCGATGCTCGTTCCCCCGTCGGCGCATGGAATCAAACCGACCGGTTCATGGTATTGGCTGACAAACGCTTCCGCAAAACTGGCTCCCAATGAAATGCCGCTGCGAATATCGGTGTCCCGGGCAACAAATATCTGGCGATCCGGGTTGATCGGCTCGGTCATCGGCTGCCAGCGGCCGTTGCGCAGCATGAACATCAGGCCCCGGTGGTCGATCGCCGGCACGTCGCCGATGATGCCGCGGCCAGCCATGTTGGACTGTCCGATCAGCAGGAATGAATGGATGACTGGATCTTCTTGACGCATTTTCCTATACCCCGTTCTTCAAGACATCCTTCGGCAGGATCCCGGTCTTCAGTTTGAAGACACGGCTGAAATAGGACGAATCCTGGTAGCCGACCGCTTCGGCTGCCTCGGCGACCGACATGGCCCCGCTTTCCAAAAGCAGCCTGGCCTTGCCGATCCGCAGCCTGGCGGCGTAATCCTGCGGGGCCAGACCGGTATAGGCGCGGAACAGGCGGCGGAAACTGGATTCGCTGATATGGCACAACTCGGCCAGGTCCGGTACGGCCGGATTCTCCCGGAAATGTTTCTCCAGATAGAGCAAGCCAGGGGCGATCTGGGCGTACTTGCCGGCAGACAGGTGTTCCTTGCGCTGCTCGAGAGACAAGTCCGTCAGGATCGAATAGACCAGCGCCTTGATCTGCCCCTTGGGCGCGCTGCTGTGGTGGAACAGCTGCAGTACCTCTTCGAAGCGGCGGGCATACCAGATGTGGTCCCGGGGCCGGATGATCTTAACCTGCTCAGCCAGGGCAAACGGCTGTCCGAATTCGTCAAACAGCTCGAAGTTAATCAGGTACTCGTTGCAGCGCTGCTTGTTCAGGGTGCAGTTTCTGAAGCGGCAGGTGTAGTCCGCGCTTTGCGGAACGTACGAGATATCGCCGCAGGCGGCCGAAAACGGGAGAACGCCGCGAATCGAATAATCGGTCTCGCAGGCCGAAAAATACATCAGGCCGCTGTTGGGCCGGCCGCCTTCCGGCGTTGTGAACGTGTTGCCGTCATGCCAGCGGTGGTAGAAAGGCACCACGCGCAGGATGGAGTAATCCACCTGGTACAACGTGGCAAATGGGATAACCCGTATGCGCATGGCTCCGTCCTTCCTGCTTATTTCGGCCGGTTCTTCGCATGTCCATTATAGGACGAGCAGTTATAACTGGCAAACGGCGCTGACCGATTTGTCCGGAATATTGCCGAATTCCTGACTACTGCCCCACGGTCCGGATGCCTATAATGAACTCAAGTGCAGGCTTTTTTAGAAAAACACACGCACGGAGGTGCCTATGGAAACCTTTCGCAAAGTCAAAACCGCCCTGATCGGCTGCGGCATGATCAGCGACACCTATTTGGAAAACTGCTGCCGCGTGTTCAATATCCTGGATGTGGTCGGCTGCTCGGACATCAAGCCGGAGCGCAGCGCCGCCCAGGCCGTGAAATACGGCATCCGGCAGATGACCAACGAGGAAATCCTGGCCGATCCGTCGATCGAGCTGGTGATCAACACCACCTATCCGGTCTCCCACTACGCCGTCTCAAAGGCCGCCCTTCTGGCCGGCAAGCATGTCTACAGCGAGAAGATGATCGCAGCCACCCTGGCGGAGGCGCTTGAACTGGAGCAGCTGGCCCGCGAGCGGCAGCTCCTGATCGGCTGCGCGCCCGACACCTTCATGGGCGCCGGTCTGCAGACCGCGCGAAAAATACTGGACGCGGGTCTGATCGGAACGCCGGTCTCCGCCCAGGCGATCCTGGTCCGGGGCTACCACCACGAGCGGATGCGCACCGATCCGGAAAAGCGTTTCGCCTTCTGCCCGGGCGGCGGTATCGTCTTCGACGTCGGTTGCTACTACTTGACCGGACTGGTCAATCTGCTCGGCCCGATCCGCCGCGTCTGCGGTTTCTCCCAAACACGGGACGGAGACAGCCGCATCTACCGCCACCCCGCCAATCCCCTCTACGGCCAGGTCATGGCGATCGAAACGCCCAACAACACCGCCGGAACCTTGGAATTTTCCAATCAGGTGATCTGCTGTTTTTTGACCTCGTCCGAATCGATCAACGTGACCAACAGCTTCGTCATCCACGGCACGGACGGCTGCCTGACCCTCAACGACCCCAACACCTTCGGCGGCCCGATCCTGGTCCGAACAAGGACCGGCGAAGCGCTGTCCGTGCCGCTGACTCACGCCTACACCACCAACATGCGCGGGCTGGGCGCCGCTGACCTGGCCTACGCAATCCGCAACGGCCGCGCCGCGCGCGCCGGCGGCGCGACCGCCATCCACACGCTTGAGGCGGCCCTGGGCATCATCGAGAGCGGCGAAAGCGGCCGGATCTACACCATGACCACCACGGCTGAGCGGGCCGAACCGCTCGTTGCCGGCATCACAGAATACCCGGAGATGGCGCTGGACCTCTGATGAGTGTCAGAACCGCAAGGAGGGCAAAATGGGCATCAGCATTCAAATGTACACGCTGCGCGATTTCATGAAGACCAAGTCCGATCTGGACGCGACCTTGGCGCGCGTGGCTGCGATCGGATACAAGACCGTCCAGATCAGCATACCGCCTTTTCTCGATGTGCAGGAACTGCAAACCCTGCTGGCCGCGCACGGCCTAAGGGCCGATTCGGTGATGGCGCCGACCGCCGCAATCCCCGAACAGCTCGATCGGATCTGCCAGAAGGCCGCCATTCTCGGAACCGATACCGTTCGCACCGCCGGCATCGGGCACGCCTATACCGGGTCGGCCGACGGCTTTCGCCGCTATGCCGCCATTTTGCAGGAAGCCGGCCAGAAGCTGCGCGGCCGCGGTCTCAATTTCATGTACCACAACCACGCCATCGAGTACACCAATTTTGCAAAAGGCACGGGCATGTCGATCCTGCTTCGTGAAACGGACCCCGACTGCGTCTGGTTCCAGCCGGATGTGCACCACATCGCGGCAGCCGGCCTGGAGCCGTCCCAGGCACTGCTCGCGTTTCAAGGACGCTGCGCCTATGTCCATATGCAAGGCTACGCGATCATCCCCGGCG
>JAAZFW010000096.1 GCA_012511525.1 Clostridiaceae bacterium | reverse complement strand
GGCCGCCGGGCCTGAGCGCACGCCAGACCCGGGTCATAAGCGTGTGCCGCTCCTGCGGAACCAGCGCGCCGTAGTCGCACCAGATCAGGGTGACCAGGTCAAACGCCGATTCAAAGTCCATTTGCAAATAATCCTGCACCAAGTAACGGCTCGCAGCATCTTGCGAGCGGGCGTAGGCGATCGAGCGCGCCGAAAAGTCCAGACCCGTCACACGCCAGCCGGATCGGGCAAAGCGGCAGGTGTACAGACCGGGACCGCACCCGATGTCCAGCACGTCGGCGCCCGAAGGCCACAGCGTCCGGATCCAGGCCGCCGAACGCTCGATAAAGGCATGGTTGCGGCTGGCCGCGTCGGTTTCGGGATCCAGGTGGGCGGCCAGCATGCCTTGCGAGATATGCGGGTCGGTCCAGAAGGCGTCGCCGGTTCTGGCGTACCGTTCCGGTTGGCTAAGCAGCGTACTCAAAGCATGATACATATCGTTGTTCCTCGCGCAGCCGCACTTTCCCTGATTGTACCATCCAGCGTACCGAAGGGAAAAGGTCCGCCCGCTTGCCGGATCGGCCGCATTCCGGTATAAAGAGACATACAGAGCGTTGCGAGGTGACCGATCATGAACCAGCTATTGCCAACCGTTGACTTTTGCGGCATCCAGATGACCCGCCTGATCATTGGCGGCAACCCGTTCAGCGGCAACAGCCACGTCAGCCACGAGCTCGACGAGCAGATGCGCGATTACTACTCGACCGCCAACATCAAGAAGGCGCTGCACCGTTGCGTGGCCTGCGGCATCAACACCGTCCAACTGCGCGCCGACCAGCACATCATGCGCATTTTGCGCGAATTTCGCCAGGAAGGCGGCCAGCTGAACTGGATCGCCCAGACCGCCAGCGAGGTGGCCAACTTCGCCGGCAACATCCGCCAGATCGCCGCCGACCCCAGCGCCGTCGCCATCTACCACCACGGATCGGTGACCGACAACCTGTACCAGGCGGGCCGGACCGGCGAACTCAAGGAGCGGCTCAAAATCATGCGCGACTCCGGGCTGCCGGTCGGGCTGGGCACCCACAAGCCCGAGGTGATCCGCCTTTGCGAGGAAGAGGCCTGGGACGTCGATTTCTACATGGCCTGCGTCTATGACCTGGCTCGCACCCAGCGCGTCAGCAGCGCGGTCACCGGCATCGCCAATGCCGGCGAGCATTTCAGTGACGACGATATTCCGGTCATGTTCGAAACCATCCGCGCAACGGCCAAACCGGCTCTTGCGTTCAAGATCATGGGCGCGACCAGGCGCTGTGCCACGCCATCGGACGTCAAGCACAATTTCGCCGAGGCCTTTGCCAGCATCAAGCCGGGGGACTGCGTCATTGTCGGCGTGTTTCAGCGCGACAAAGACCAGATCGCCGAGAACAGCCGCTTTGTCCGGGAGGTCTTGGCCGAAAAGTAGGTTCAGTTGTGCCGGTTTCCCCGCCGCTTGAACACCAACAAGACCACGAAAACCAGCGCCAGGCAGCCGGCGATTGCCGCCAGCGGCCAGGCGTTCTTTTTTATTACTTCTGTTTGGCCTGCCGGCTTTGCGGCAGCGAGGATACTCAGATCGAGCATCTGAAAGCCATCCCCGGATTGTTCTAGGTGATCGACAAACGCGGCGATATTGACACACCCAAAGCCGTAGGTCGTGTCATAGCCGGGTTCGCCCAGGTCGGTGGCGGAGTGGGCCAGCAACGCCTTGAACTGCTCGGCCGTGATCGCCGGGTTGTATTGCCTGGCCATGGCGGCCATGGCGGTGACAAAGGCGGCCGCGTAAGACGTGCCATACCCGTTGGCCATGTAATCGTCCGGAGCGGTGTGCCAGAGGCTGACCAGGTTTTCGCCCGGCGCCGTGACAAACACCGACGCGTCGGCGCTGGAAAAAACCGCCGCGGAACCATCCGCCGCCAGGGCACCCACACCGATCACCTCGTCATACAGCGCGGGATAGACCGGTTTTTCCAACGACCCGTCGCCGACAGCCGCGACCAGGATAATCCCCCGGGCCGCCGCCAGATCGATCGCCTCCTCCAGAACCGCCGCGGGTTCGGGCAGACCGAAGCTCATGCTGATCACATCGCTGTCGGCTTCGGCCGCGCCGGCGATGGCCTCGGCAACCATTTCAACCGTCGTCTTCGTGTTGGGGTCAAAGCACTTGATCGGCAACAGAGACACGCCATCCACCAAACCTGCGATGCCAAGTCCGTTATCCCGCCGAGCTGCCAGCAGGCCGCAAATGAAGGTTCCGTGGCCGGTCCGGTCTGTCGAACTGGATGGCGGTCCGATCCCGGTATAATTTCGTCCCGGCAGCAACCGGTCGGCGGCCAGGTCCTCGTGGTCCGAGGCCAGTCCGGAGTCGATCACCGCGACGATGACGCCGCTTCCGTCCAGGCCGGCATCCCAGGCAGCAGACACGCCAAGCTGGCCGATCCAATCCTGACGGTCGCGGTACGGGTCAGCGGCGGCCAGTACGGGCTGCGAGATCAGGACAATCCCTATCGCGAGCAGGAGCCAGCCCTGGCAAGGCCGCCTGTGTTC
>JAAZFW010000095.1 GCA_012511525.1 Clostridiaceae bacterium | reverse complement strand
TCTACAGGGTCATCTTCCAGTTCCCGATTCCGATCGTTTTCGCTTTGATGATCGACGAGTGTCAGCATCGCAGATACAAGCGCGTGATTCAGACCGTATCGTATGTGCCCCATTTTCTTTCCTGGGTCATCATCGCCGGCTTGTTTAATAACATGTTGGCGCTGAATACGGGCATCGTGAACCAGATTGTATCACTTTTTGGCGGTCAGGAGCGTGCGTTTTTGTCTGACCCATCCTTGTTCCGCAGTATTGATGTTATCGCCGATATCTGGAGGGGCATGGGGTGGGGAACCATCGTCATCCTTGCAGCCGTTACATCTGTCGATCCAGCCCTCCATGAAGCGGCCTTTATCGATGGCGCCGGCCGCTTGAAACGTATTTGGCACGTGACCTTGCCATGCATCAAACCCATCATCGTGGTGCTGCTGATCTTAAGGATCGGTGCCATGATGAGCGACAATGTTGAAATGATCCTGCAGTTCTATAGTCCTACCGTATATGAGACCGGCGATGTGCTTGGCACGTACATTTATCGTGTCGGCCTCGGGCGCATGGAGTTCAGTTTCACGACTGCCGTAGGCTTATTCAAGGCGGTTGTTAACATGGCGTTGATGTTGATCGCACATCGAGGCGCATTGGCAATGGGGGAAAAGGGACTATGGTAAGCCGGAAGAGCGCCGTGAGAGGCGTGCGTGGAGATCGGATCAAAACGGGTCATTTCGACAAGATTCTGTTAGCAGTCAACACGGTTGCCATCACCTTGATCGCCCTTATCTGCCTGTACCCTTATCTCAATATCGTGGCAAAGTCATTCAGCAGTTCGTTTTCCGTCATTGCTGGAAAAGTCAACGGCATATGGCCTGTCGAATACACCGCAGAGTCATACCAGATCATTTTCAGGGGCAGCCGTTTCTTTCGCTCAACCTGGAACACCGTCTTCGTGACTGTGATTGGAACCCTATTAAACCTGATGTTTACGCTTTTCGTTGCCTATGCCGTCACGCGTCCTGTCATGCCGGGCAAGAAGCTGATCATGATCCTGTACATCATTACGATGGTATTCGGCGGCGGGCTCATTCCGACCTACCTGACCGTCATCAACGCCGGCATGCGCAATTCATTGTGGGCATTGATCATTCCGTCCCTGGTCAGCCCCTTCAATGTGATCCTGATGCGGAATTTTCTCAACGGCATCCCGTATGAGATTACGGAATCGGCAACCATCGATGGCACAGACCATTTCCGTATGCTGGCGCACATTATTTTCCCGTTGTCGTTACCCAGCATTGCGACCATCTCCATATTTTTGGCTGTCGGATACTGGAACAGCTTCTTTGACGCCATGATCTATATCGACGCACGGACAAAGCAAACTTTGCAGCTTTATTTACGCGACATCATGACAAATGTCATGCAGGCCGAGTTAAGCGGATTCCTGGATGAACTGGCTGGAAGCCTCGCTGATGATTCGATCAGAGGTGCCGCGATCTTCTGCAGCACGCTGCCGATCATATGCGTCTATCCGTTTCTCCAGAAGTATTTTGTGAAGGGGGTGACATTAGGCGCTGTCAAAGGGTGACAAGGCCAAAAACATGGATCACAAAGTCATAGAAAAAAGTAGGAGGAAATGAAATGAAAAGAGCAACGATCATTTTGCTGTCCCTTGTTATGTTGCTGTCCGTTGTTACAGCCTGCACCGGCAATGCAACGACAAGCACAACAGGTCAGTCCGGTTCGACAACAACCGTTGACCGGTCCAAGATCACGATCAACTACCTGGCCAATGCCAATGTGCAGTCCTTTAAGGACGGCGAAGATGAGAACAACAACGAGTTCATCAATTGGCTGAAGGAAAAATCCGGCTACAACCTGGTTTACCAGATACTGCCTAGTGAAGGCGCTGAGCAAAAGCGTGCATTGATCATGGCTTCTCCGGATTTGCCGGACTTGATGGCGCTTGGCCGCGGCACATATCTGGATTATGTCAGCAAGAACTATTTGACTGACTTGACCGAAGCGATCGAAAAGACTCCTGAACTGAAAGCGACAAAGTGCTTTGACGAAGAAGTCTACAACATGAGCCTTGTGGATGGCAAACCATTTGCCATCTGCACACCGTCCAACGGTTCGCCTGCACCCGATGCGCTCTGCGTTGACTACGAAGTTGCCGAAGAGCTTGGCATCGACGTGAAGAAACCCGACATGTCCCTGGAATCCATCATGGATATGTTTGCGAGAGCAAAAGCTGCCTTCCCGGACCTGATCACGTACACCGGTGCGGGCAAAGGGACCAGTTATTACAAGCTGGCCGATTTCAGATGGCTGTATGCCGCGTATGATGTTGACACAACATGGCGTGTAAAGGCCGATGGCACTTTGGAATTTTGTGCTACAACCCAGGACATGTACGATTGCCTGGCTTTCATCCGCGAAATGTTTGACAAAGGCTATCTTGATCCCGGATACGCGACCGTCGACAACCCGATCCTGCAGGAGCGCATGGCAAACCGGAGCACCGCTTTCTTAGGTGCGAGCTGGTATGACTGGCCGGGCGATTCTGCCGTAACGAATGTTGACCCGAACACGGCCATTTTCCCAATCCTGGGCCAAGCAGTCGGTAAAGACGGCATGACCGGGCAGGATCTTGAATCCACCGTTCTGAACTACATCGTTGTTCCGAGGGGCAGTGATGTCGTCGAGCATTGCATGAACTACCTTGTGACGCTGACCTCTGACGAAGCATATGAATTCCTGTTCTACGGCGAAGAAGGCAAGCAGTTCGAGTTTGATGCCCAGGGTAAACGCATTCCGCTGGACGATCCGGAGAACACCCGCAAAGCGATCGGTTTGCAGTATTACGTCTACTACTACATTTATGAAGACATGGCCCAGCGTACCGAACGCCTTGGTTTCATGTCCATTGGCGATCAGGTTCGTATTGACCGTCACCAGATTTATGGTCTGGACATGAAGACGAAACTGAATCCTGCTTACAACATGCCGAGCATCGACATCGTGAACGAAGGTATGCCTGACATCAATGCCTGCTGTGCTGAGTGGTTCCTGAAGATTGCGACCGGCGCTGCTGGCCTGGATGAAGGTTGGAATGGTTTCCTGGCCGAATTCAAGTCCCTGGGCGGCGAAGACATCGTGAAGGCCGTTAGTGACTGGTACGTCGGACAGTAAAACGGAAAACTACCTTACATAACAAACGTAATAATGGCGCCGGCTGGAAAATCCAGCCGGCGTCTTTATCTTCAAGGACGATTCAAGCTGCGCGGTAAGCGTTACAAGGGTATCTCTTCCAGGCCGATGTCGAACCCGCTTGCCAGCAATGTAGCCTGCTGGACCAGCAATTCATGCTCATATGAGAACGGGTTATCTTTCTCGCCCCGAATCATGGCGGCAAAATCAAGCAGCTGGGTGTCGTAACGGCCGGGAAGGACCGGCAGATCAATGGTGCTTTTGACCGCATGGTGGTCGTGCAGGTATTCGACCGGTCCCTTGGTGTGGTCCGCCATGGCGATGGTCATCACCGTCGGGTTTTCAAGCGGCTTGATCTCGATCGTTCCCTTGCTGCCGCAGATGACCAGTTGCCGCCGGTCGTAGCCTTTGACCTCATTTGACGTGGTACGGATGGTACAGGCCCCCTTGGGGTATTCAAAAACGGCGAGGCCGTTATCGTAAAAGTCAACGCCGTCAAAGCCAGTTTTACCCTGGAACGGGACAATTCGATCCGGTCTGCCCATGAACGAGATCAGAAGGTCGATCAGGTGGCAGCCGAAGATGTACATGGTGCCGCCGCGAAACCGGCTCAGGTACTGGCGGACAGGCAAAACGTGCTCGGTGCTCATGACCGCGTCAATTTCAAAAATTTCCCCGAGTTCCTGATTGGCCAGCGCACGGTAGCAATACTGGATGGCGGGGTTGTACCGGTACATGTAGCCGAGTTGGACGAGCCGTTGCTTTTGTTTTGCCTGGCGCAGCAATTTCGCATAAGCCTCGATATCTTCACCGGCCGGTTTGTCGAGGTGGACATGTACGCCGGCATCCATGCATTTTTGGGC
>JAAZFW010000593.1 GCA_012511525.1 Clostridiaceae bacterium | reverse complement strand
ATTTTGTATTGCGCATATTAATTGTCAGCATTATTATTTTTTGTCAGTCATAAGGCCAAACGATATCGATCCTTAGCTCATGTTTACCGCTTATCTTCACAATTAACCGCAGCGATACGGAAAGCTTTGAATATCGATGAGCATATTTCTTGTCAAATGAAAATTATCTCTTGAAATGTTTTTGCCTATGCCGTATAGTAAGAGTGTCCATTTTTCGAGGCACGATTCCAGGTTTCGCGTTAAGGAGCGTTCGCTGATGAAAAGACCACCGTCCACCCTGCTGGCCAGAAAGACCTCCAAGGATAGCCTGATCGGGCTTTACCGCTACATGCGCAAGGATTACATGCTTTACCTGATGATCCTGCCTGGAATCGTGTACATCCTGATCTTCAAGTATTGGCCGATGTACGGCATCTCGATCGCGTTTCGCGACTTCAGCATCTTTAAAGGGTATGCCGACGCGCCCTGGGTTGGGCTGCGTAACTTTGTCAATCTCTTTGGCAAAGCAGGCTTTATCCGTGCCCTGAAAAACAACATCATCATCTCCTTGCTCAAGCTGATCATGGGCTTCCCCACCCCGATCATCCTCTCGCTGATGATCAACGAGCTATCCAAGATGAGGCTGGCGGCACCATCTGGGAAGAAGCGGCCACCGCGATGTACAAGGCAGAAAATCCTTAATGACCAACCTTTCGTAACCCTGTAAGCACGTGATGCAGTCCGGCCGGCTAAGGATCAGCCGGCCGGACTGACTTTTAATCGGAGGGTGACATGCAAGCCAGTATCGCCAAGGTCAACGGCCAGATGTGCCTCTCGATCGGGAACACGCAGGCGGCGCCTGTCGCCTTCCGCTCTTTTCGTCCCCAGGCCAACATCACCGCAGACTTCAGCCAGCATGGCTTTCGGTTGTTCAACCTCTTCCCCAGCGGCATCAACTGCGCGCTGGCCAATCGAACCATCCCCTATTCCCCGTTCGGCGAGGTCTGGGCCGGCGAAGGCATCTACCGCTGGGATCGGCTCCGTGAGCAGGTCGACCTGCTGGAAGAAAACGCGCCGGGCAGCCTCGTCTCCGTCAATGTGCAGCTGGACGCGCCGGACTGGTATTTGCGTGCGCATTCCGAGTGCGCCGATTCATGGGACCTGCTGATCCAGAACGCCGGCTACCAGCCCTGGCGTGAAAGCGCCGCCCGCTACCTATGTGACCTGATCGATACGCTCGACGCCTGGCTGCCAGGCCGCCTGTACGGCATCTTCCTGCTGGCCGGCGGCACGACCGAATGGTATACCCGCAACATGGAAGGATTCACCCGCCCGCTCCCGATCCAGACGGATGCCTTCCGCGCCTGGAGCGGCAACCCCGACGCCCGAATCCCGCCGCCGGACATGCTGCATCGGACCACTGACGGCTGTTTCCGCCACCCGGTCAAGGATGCTGATGCGCTTTCCTATTGGCGTTTTGTCAGCGAGATCGTGACAGACTGCATCCGCTATTTCGCCGCGATCGCCAAGCGGCATACCCATGGAACCAAGCTTGTGGGCGCCTTTACCGGCTATATCCACGGTATGGCCCTACCTGGCGTGGTCCGGTCCAGTTACAATGAATTTTCCACGATTTTACGTGACCCCAATATAGACTGCATTTTCTGCCCCGCGTCGTACCGCTTCCGCAAGCTGGCCGACACCAGCGCGTTTCGCGTCCCTGTCGACAGCTACGCCCTGTACAACAAGCTCTATTTCCACGAAATCGATTCGACGACGCACTTGACCCATGACCACCCGGTCGCCCGTCTGCACAGCAAGCACGATGGCCCCTTTGCCGATCTGCGCGATACGGCGGCCTATTTCCGGCGCGAGGTCGGCATGCCGCTGGCCAAGGGCCAGGGCTACTGGTGGTTCGACATGTTCGCCGGCTGGTACGATGGGCCCCAGACCATGAACGAACTGGAAAGGCTGCGGCTGCTCAGCGAGACGATGCTGCGTCTGCCGACCAGACCCATAAGCGAAGTCTGCCTGGTCACGGACCTGGAGT
>JAAZFW010000592.1 GCA_012511525.1 Clostridiaceae bacterium | reverse complement strand
TTTACGCACGGCGGCTGCAGGCGGATCAACGAAGACTGGGAAAACTTTATTGGTAAAGACGATGGTTACTTTCAGCGATAAAAATTTGAGCAAACTCCGGCAGGCGATAGGATACAGCCGACGACAGCTACAGCCGTTCCGTCAGCAGCGCTACGAAGTGATACGCCAGTATGTCGGCTATCACTACAGTGATGACGGTGCGTCTGACCGTGTGCCGGTGAATTTGCTGGAACTGGCCATTAATATATATACGCAGCAGATGGCGGCGCGGATTCCGCAGGTTTTGGTAAGCACCATCTTTCGGCAGTTGAAACCGACCGCCGCCAATTTCGAGCTTGCGATTAACCACCTGTTAAATGAGATCAAATTCGGCGAAACGATACGACTGGCCGTCATTGATGCGCTGTTTAGTCTGGGTATTATTAAAAGCGGGCTTGAGCGGCGGTCTTCTGTTGAAATCAACGGCTATCTTCACGATGTCGGCCAGCCGTTCGCGGATAATATCTCACTGGATAATTGGGTTCACGATACGACCGCCACCCGGTTGGAACAGTGTCAGTTTATGGGGGATCGGTACAGACTACCGCTGGAACTGGTCAAAGAATCCAAGGCGTTCAAGAATACGGATGATTTACAGCCGACCGTTAAAACCGCCTACAATGAGGATGGTGATTCTAAGACCGAAAGTTTATCGCACGGTTCGCAGGTGGACCCGGATGAATATAAAGAGCATGTCGAACTCTGGGATATTTGGCTGCCTCTCGAAAATCTGCTATTGACGATCCCCGCCGAAGGCGACGGCAAGCCGGTTCGTGTGATTGATTGGGACGGCCCTGAAACCGGGCCGTATCATCTTTTATCGTTTAGTCCGGTTCCGGGTAACATCATGCCGCTGGCTCCATCGGCGTTATGGATGGACTTGCATGATCTGGCCAACCGCCTGTTCCGTAAACTCGGCAGACAGGCTGAACGACAGAAAACCGTTCTCGGTGTGCAAAGCGGCGCAGAAGATGACGGCAACCGCATCTTGAAGGCCAATGACGGCGAGGCACTGCGGATGGATAATCCCGACCGCGCCAGAGAATACCGGTTTGGCGGAATCGACCAGCCGTCGCTGGCGTTTCTCTTGCAGGTCAAGGATTTGTTTGTCTATCTGGGCGGCAATCTCGATTCGCTGGGGGGACTGTCCCCGATGGCCGATACGCTGGGGCAGGATCAACTGCTGGCCCAGAACGCCTCGAAACGTGTTTCGGATATGCAGGACCGGGTGATTACCTTTACGAAAGATGTTATCAATTCACTCGGTTTTTATTTGTGGACAGATCCGCTTATCAATCTGCCGCTGACCAAACGGGTTCCCGGTATGGAGGAATTATCCGTTCCGGTGACGTTTGATGCTGAATCCAGAGAAGGTGATTTTCTGGATTATAACATCCAGATTGAACCGTATTCGATGCAGCACCAAAGCCCCCAAATGAAATTACAGGCACTGGTGCAGGTAGTCCAGCAGTTTATCGCGCCGTTTGCTCCGATGATGGCCGAACAGGGCATCGGCATCAACTTTGAGGCGCTGCTTCATACCATCGGCAAATACGCCAATGTCAGTGAACTCAATGAGATTCTGGAATTTTCCCAGCCGTCCGGCACGTATGAGCGGTCGATGGTTGGACAGCCGCCTGTCAAATGGCCGACGACACGGCATATTTCCGAACGTGTCAACCGGCCCGGTGCGACACGGAGCGGTAAGGATGCGGCGCTGATGCAGACACTGCTCGGAGGCAATCCGCAACAATCAGAACTGGCAGCAATCAGGAGACCCACAGGATGATAGATGAACCCTCAATGTTAATGGACCCGATTTTACAGTATGGCTTTGCCGGGATGTGTGCGGTGCTGCTGGTGATTATTGTCTGGCTGATCTGGAACTTGATGAAGTTGCTGGACAAAACGAACCAGATTATCAGCGCCAATACGCAGGCGATCTGCCAGGTGGATAAACATTCAGTAGAAGCATTAAAGGTACTCAGGGAAACCCATGACAAAATCATTTCCCGGCCCTGCATTGCCAAGAGGGAGGAATAACCATGCCGCGCTATTGTTTCACCGACAACGAAGGCAACACGGTCTGCCGTGTCTATCCAATGGCCAAGATTCCCAAAAAAATCATGCTTGGCAAAACGGTTTTTTACAGAAATATTCGTGCCGAGCATACTGATGTTCGGCATACGCCCGGTAACTGGCCCATGAAAAGCGATGCGGCGGGCGTTCATCCTAACCAGATACCAGAGGCTTATCAGCATTCGGTTAAGGTTGGGATTGCCACGGAGTTTACGCCCGATGGTCGTGCCATTTTTACCAGCCGTAAGCACCGTCGGGATTATTGCCGGGCTATTGGTCTGCATGACAGAAACGGCGGATACGGAGACCCCTAATGATTAGCATTGTCAACAAAGCAGATACAGACTTCGATGGAAACGGTGAATTGCTTTACAAAGTGCCGGATGATACCGCCTGTGTCACGATTCGCCCCAAGGGCGGATGCGTTTACTTAGTCCCGGCTCCGGGAAGCTCGACC
>JAAZFW010000094.1 GCA_012511525.1 Clostridiaceae bacterium | reverse complement strand
CGGCCGGATGCCCGCTGGCTGCTGACCGTACCGCACGCGGCCGCGGCGCTGCTTACCCTGGCGGTGCTGCAGGGCTGGCTCGATCAGGCCAGGCCGGTTCTGCTGCCGATCCTGGGCAGCCTCGTTCTGGTCGACCTCTTCGTCATGGCACCTGGCCTTATCCGGTCGGATCGTGTGGCCGTCTGGCTGAAGCGGATCCGGCAGCCGGACGGCGTGACACGATCTGCGCCAGACAGCGACCAGACTGTTCTGCTGGCCGGAAACGAACCGGATTTTCGCATGGCGATGCTCTCGGAAGGCCAGCCCGGCACCCCGGAGGAGCAGGAGGGCGTCCGGGCGTTTATCCTGGCCGACGAGTTTGTCGTCGGCCGGGACCCGCGCAAAACAGACTTGTGCCTGCCGGTTAAGTCAATCGGACGGGTTCACGCCCGGATCAGCCGCCAAGCAGGGTCATTTTTTATCTGCGATCTGGGATCGGCCAACGGGACATGCCTGGACGGACGCCGGCTGCAAAAGCACGTGGCGTGCCTTATGCCGGACCAGTGCCTGGTCCAGTTCGCGGATCAAATTTTCCATTTCCGGGCCGGATGAGCGTCTGTCAGATGCCGTCTGCGGCGTGCGGACTCGAAGCGGCGTATTTTTGCTGGATCTTGATGCGGGCCTTGGCCCGTTCAATGCCATGACGGGCGTGGTTTCGCTCCTGGGCGCTGGTTCGGGGGTCGTGGTAGCGCTTTTCAGCTCTTTCCAGGGCCGCCTTGGCCCGGGCCAGGTCGATCTGTTCGGGCCACTCGGCCGCATTGACGACGATGATGATCAGCTCCGGTCCGATTTCCGCGTAACCGTTCGTCGCGGCCAGGCCGCGCCAGCCGCCGTCGCTCTTGAGCCGGATCTCGCCCGATGTCAGGGCGGCGATCATCGGCGTATGTCCGGCCATGATGCCGATTTCACCGTCTTTGGACGTGATGACGGCCATATCGACCGGGCCCTCGAAAAACATACCGTACGGTGTGACAATTTCCACATAGATCGTCCGGTTTGCCTGCTGTTCTTCTGCCACAGGTGTCACCCCTTTCAGCGGGTTTCCTGGTATGCTTTATAGACGTCGTCGATCGAGCCTTTCATGAAAAAACAGTGTTCCGGGATGTGGTCCAGGCCGCCGGAGATGATTTCGCCAAAGCCGCGCACCGTCTCCTCGACCGAAACATAGCGTCCTTCGTAGCCGGTCGTTCCTTCCGCCACGAAAAACGGCTGGGACAGGAAGCGCTGGATGCGGCGCGCCCGGTTGACCGTCTGCTTGTCGGTTTCGCTCAGCTCTTCCATGCCCAGGATGGCGATGATGTCCTGGAGCTCCTTGTAGCGCTGCAGCATCTCTTCGACGCGCCGGGCCACCCGGTAGTGGTTGGTGCCCACGACCGCTTCGGTCAAGATGCGGGAAGAGGATTCCAGCGGATCGACGGCCGGGTAGATACCCAGCTCCACCACCGAGCGCGACAGCACCGTGATCGCGTCCAGGTGTGCGAAGGTCGTCGCTGGGGCCGGGTCGGTCAGGTCGTCTGCGGGGACATAGACCGCCTGGATCGACGTGATCGAGCCGCGCCGGGTCGAGGTGATCCGCTCCTGGAGCGCCCCGACTTCGTTGGCTAGGGTCGGCTGGTAGCCGACGGCCGAAGGAATGCGGCCCAGCAGGGCGGATATTTCCGAACCTGCCTGGACAAAACGGAAGATGTTGTCGATGAATAGAAGCACGTCCTTGTTCTTGACGTCGCGGAAATACTCCGCCATGGTCAGTCCGGTCAGCGGGGCGCGCATGCG
>JAAZFW010000591.1 GCA_012511525.1 Clostridiaceae bacterium | reverse complement strand
CGCGTCGGATCCTGCGTACCCTGATTTTTCCGGTACCGGTCCGGATATCCACCAGGCCTCGATCGCAGCGCTCAGCGATGTCGCGCTGGCTGCTGACTGGTTCAGCTACGACGGTCCCGATGACGGCGCGATCATCAAGACCTCGATCGACAACGCTGAATTCCGAATCGATCTGGCCAATCGCCTGCTGCCGGACTGGCAGCTCGAGGACATCGACTTTTCCAGCCCCGGCACCTATGCTGCCCTCTACCTGTACCGGTCGCCGGACGCGGACGCCGATGTCGCCGACATGACAACCATCAGACCGAACTACTCCAGCGGGCCGCCCTTTATCTTCGAGACAACCGGCACCTCGGCTGACCATGGGTTCATCTGCCGGTTCCCGCTGAGTGCCGCGCTTAGCCAGACCGTCACGGTTCCGGCCAATGCGGCGATCCGTTCCGGCCAGTATTTCCTCTATGTCTCTCTGGCGGCCAAGGGATCCGGACGGGTTGACGAGGCTTTCTATGCGGATATCTTCATAGATTCCAGCCCGGTCGGCGATACCAGCCTGGATTCGCTCAGGACCGATTACTTTGACAGCGGGCTGCTGGATCAGGTTGTCATCGACTGCGATGCGACCACCCGCGAGCTGCAGGTGGGAAGCAGCATGCTGCCGGACGTTTCGCTGCCGCACTACATCCATTTCCGCCGCTACAGCCGGCCGGTTTCGTTCTACTTCTACGACCAGGAGGATGATGTCGGACGTCTGTTCAAGACCGGGCTCCAATCGATCAAGGTATGGAACGCCACGCCGGGTGTCGACGAGGCGACAACGAAGGCCAACGCCGACTGGAATGCTATGAACAGCCCATGGCTAAGCGGTACGAATGTGATCGAATGGTATTACCACCTGGCCTGGACGGCAGACACGGCCCTAATCGAAGCGCATCACAACGACTCCATTTACCTGCTTAGCGGCCAGGACAACATCATCCGCTACCAGACGGTCGGATCCAACGGCCTGGCATCCGGGATTCGCTCTTTTGTCATCTATGAAGACACCAAGCCGCCCGAGCTGGATATCCGTCTCGATTCGGACGGCAGCCGGCCGGTGCCCGCTGTGCGGCTCTTTGCCAGCGACGCGACGGGAGGATCCGGACAGGTCCGCATCGTGTCTTCTTCCGCCGGTGTCAACGCGATCGTCCCGCCGGAAGGGATCGAGCTGACGAAAAACGCTATCTATACCGTACTCGTCGGCGATCCGGCCGGTAACTATGCCCGCCAGAACATCGCCATTAACTGGATCGACAACACCAGCCCCGACCTGACCTTAACGAGCGGCACGATCGACGGCCAGGCATTTTATTTTACGGCCGAGATCCGGGGGCCGTCGGCTGCTGAACTGGCAAGTGAAAAACTGAACCTTATTTTCCCGGAAGCATATGGCGTCCTGCTGGGCTATGCCGAGACAATCGTCCCGGAACAAAATAGCGGCGGTATCTGGCAGGCGCCGTCGGACGGCTACGGCGGCATCTTTGCCACCGACAGCCGGATCAGCGCCGACGGGACTGGTTTTAAAAAGACGGTGACGGTCCAGGGCGTTTTCAAGCACGACCCGGCCGCAGCCGGCCCGACAGAGCGCACACTGACCGTCGCGGCCGT
>JAAZFW010000590.1 GCA_012511525.1 Clostridiaceae bacterium | reverse complement strand
GCGTCGGCTAGCTGACTGTCCAGGATTTCAAACTTGATATCGTGAAATTTCGGGATGTTATCCGGATCGTCCTTGATGATGACGTGGCTTGTTCCGGGCGGAATCAGGTAGAGCTGTTCTTTTTCCAGGTTATATTGCTCGTCCCCGATGACAATGCTGCCCTGACCGCCGATGATGCCGAAGAGCTGATAAAAGGTGTGCTCATGCGAAAGGTTGTCCCAGTCCTGCACATATTTCCCCAGCCACAAAACATTCAATTCGCCCATATGCCGATATCCTTACCTGTATTCTGCCTTACAGCCCTGCTGGTATTATAGCGCACCTGCTGCCGTTGCGGACAATCTATCAAAAAATCCGGCGGCAGGGAAGGCCTGCCGCCGGACATGGATCGGACTATAAAGTATAGGTTCTGATCAGTCGCCGATCGCGGCTTTCCAGCGATCGTAGCCGATTTGCTTCATTTCGAGGAACCGGTCGAACTTCATTTGGTTCAGGTCGGCCACATACTTGTTCCAGTTCTAATCGTTCAGCGGCGTTGTGCCGATGATGAACTGGGCTGTCGCGGTGTTGACGTAGGTCGTGATGTCGGTGATCAGGCTGGCCAGTTCGGCATTCTCTTCCTCGGAATACTTGAACTGGGCATCCAGCATGCGCGGTTTCATGTACGGATAGTAGCTTTCAGCACTCTCGTACGCTTTCATTTCCTGGGTCGGGTTGTTGATCGGGAACTTGTCCAGGATGACCAGGCCGGTGTAACCGCCGCCGTAGACGTACTTGTTCTTGTATTCTTCTTCAGACAGCCCGAAGGTGTCGTCCGGCAGAATGCGGAAATAGTTGTTGCCGTCTTCGGTCAAATCCCAGTCGACGCCCTTGATGCCCAGCCAGGAAGACAAGCCGCAGATGCCGTCGAAAACTTCTTCGGGTTCGGTGTAGAACATGTCGAAGTAACGCATCAGGTACTCGGGGTTTTCGCATTTCGCGCTGATGATGCTGCCGCACCAGCCGTAGGACGAGATGTTAACCACTTTTTGCTCGCTGTTCCATTCCGAGGTCAGAGGAGGCAGGATCTTGGTTTCGACCTTACCGCTCGCATAATGCTCCTTCGTGAGCTGCGTGCCGGCGTTGCCGATGAACAGGCATTGTCCGCCCTTGATCTTGGCGTTGATCGTCGCCGCGTCCATCGTGAAGATTTCCTGATCGATCAGCTTGTCCGCATAGAGCTTGTTGACAAACTCCAGGTAACGGCGCCACTGGTCGCTGGTCACGTTGAAGGTGACTTTGCCGTCGCCGTTGTCACCGAAAGGCTGCTGCCAGGCTTCGCCGAAAGCCGGGAAGATATTCTGGTGAAGCCACGTGATGTCGGAGATGAACGGGTAGTAGCCTTCGATATCCGTATAGGTGTCGCGGGCTTTGACGAGCAGGTCATAGAACTCGTCGACGGTTTTGGGGACATCGGCGCCAAGCTCGGTCATCATGTCGCCGCGGTAGTAGATGGGATTGGCCATCGTGTAGGTCAAGACATTCTGAACCAGCTGGTAGATGCTGCCGTCCATCATGGTGCCGAAGGCCTTCATGTCCGGGTAGTTGGCGAACGCCTTGGTCATGTTGGGCATGTAATCTTCGTAGTAAGGCGCGTAGTTGAAAAACTTGCCGCCTTCCACGCCGTGGGTCTGGATGATCGAGGTGTCGAGCGACGACTTAATCATGTCGGGGATGTCGCCCGCGGACAGCTTCAGGTTGATCTGG
>JAAZFW010000093.1 GCA_012511525.1 Clostridiaceae bacterium | reverse complement strand
CACCAGTTGTCGTGCCGGTACGCATCCCGCTGCGCCGGGTCGCGCAGGTCCGGAACGGTTTGCGGTGTGTTGCCCTCACAGATCGAGCGATAGGCAAGGATGCCCGGCAGACCCATGTCGAGGGCCTGGTAGACGTCGATCGCGGCTTCACCGGCAGGCCGGCCCAGGGTTTTTTCGAGGAAATAGTGCATCGTGTAGAAATCGCCGCCGCCGTGGCTGCCGGTTTGCCGGGCCAGCGGGGTGTCCACGACCGGCTTAGGCCGGTAGCTGACCTCGGTGTCCGATTGCGGATGGCCCTCGCGGTAGAGATAGACGCGGCCGACGCCTTCGTGCCAGCGGTCCGATTCCATCATGCCGCGCGTGCCGTAGATGCTGTACCAGATCGAGCCGGGTTCGCGCTTCAGGTTCCCGTGCAGGCTTTTGACCGTGGCGCCGTTGTCCATCTGGGCGACGATCAGGCCCGAGGTGCCGCCCCGGTAGCCGACGGCCTTCATGTTGGGCACCGGCGGCGTCTCGAAGCCGACGACGCGCGTCACACGTGTGCCCGTGATCGAGATGATCGGCCCCAGGCTGTGGGTGCAGTAGTAGGTGGCATACATGCGGTTGCGCCAGTGGTTCTTGTCGCCGTAGGTGATACGAGGCCAGATCGATTCGCAGTCGTGCACGTACTCGCCTTCGCCATGGGTGAAGGTGCCGATCTCACCGGCCCGGTAGAGCCGCTTCATCTCCTGGGTGGCGGCAAAGTAGCAATAGTTTTCGGCGTAGGCGTAGACCTTGCCGCTCTTTTCCACCGCTTCGACCAGGGAGACCGCCTGGGCCAGCGTCTCGGTCGGCAGGACCTCGCTTGAGACATGACGGCCGGAAAGCAGCAGCCTGACCGCGAACGGAGCGTGTTCGTTGGCGTAATTGGCCAGGACGACCGCGTCCATGTCATGCTCGAAAAAACGGTCAAAGTCGGTGTAATAGGTGATGTTTACGCCGGTTTCCTGCTCGAGCCGGCGGCAGGGTGCGAACAGGGGCTCGTAGCGGTCGCAGATCGCAGTCAGTTCGGCGTCCGGGTGGTTGGCCAGCACCCGGATCATGGTGAGGCCGCGCGCGGCGCCAAAGACACCGACCCGTATTTTACGCTGAGCCATTGCCTATCCCTCCTTCTGGCACGTGACGCCGTCGATCAGGCCCTTGAGGTACCCGATGGCAAACAAGCGGCCGACGGTGGCGTAACCGGGTGTCTGGTCCGTTTCGCCGGCCATGGTCGGCACATGGTCGACTCGAACGGGGACATCGCAGCCAAGCCGGTCGTAGAGCGCGACCATTCGGGCCATGTCGGTCTGTCCGTTGTCGTGAAAGGTTTCGCGGAAATCGGTCTTGGTGCCGC
Organism: Clostridiaceae bacterium; assembly: GCA_012511525.1. Taxonomy (GTDB): domain Bacteria; phylum Bacillota; class Clostridia; order Saccharofermentanales; family UBA5734; genus JAAYBY01. The sequence continues at coordinate 721 of JAAZFW010000093.1, read as the reverse complement.
GGATATCGCGGAAATGGATGAAAAAGATCTTTTTGGCCAGTTCTGTCGCTGCCTGGACGATGTCTTCGCCCATCGCGCTGTAGGTCGCCTGGCAAAAGGTGACGCCGAGGCAGTCGCTGGGATACAGGGCTAGGGCCCTCCTGATGTTGGCAAGGCTGACCAGGATGCGCGAAACCTGGCCCAGCCGCGGTAGGGGCGGATCGTCCGGGTGCAGGGCGATTCGGATGCCATAGCGCTCGGCCGCGGGCATCACCGCCTGGAAAAAGATGTCTAGGTTGGCCCACAGCTCCGACTCGGAGATCGCCAGGTCGGTTGGCTGGTAATCGGCCAAGCGAAAGCCGGTGACCAGGGCCCCGCCCCGTTCCGGAATGTCGCTGGCGGTGCGCAGCCAGCCGATATGGGCCATGAAATTGGTGCAGATCGTGTCGATGCCCAGCTCAGCCATGATCGGGAACATGCGGATCACTTTGTCCAGGCACGCGTCCCGCTCCGGGCCGCCGGTCTTGATCGGGCCGTGCAGGGCGTTGGGCATTGGTTCCACGATGACAGGCCTGAGCCCGGCAGACAGGAAGCGGTCCCGGATGGTCCGCCAGTGCCCCGGATCTGTTACGTCGAAGCGGCCGTCCTCGGGCAGGCGAATCACCGCGTGCTCGATGCCCAGCTGGCGGGCGTAGTCCCACTGGATGCTCTTGTCGCAAAGCAGGTAATCGGTCAGGATCAT
>JAAZFW010000092.1 GCA_012511525.1 Clostridiaceae bacterium | reverse complement strand
TGCTTCGCGTCGATAACATCCATGTCTACTACGGCAGCATCCACGCCATCAAGGGCGTCTCCTTTTCGATCGAAAAAGGCGAGATCGTCACCCTGATCGGTGCCAACGGAGCCGGCAAGTCGACGATCCTGAAAACCGTGTCTGGTATCCTGAAGCCGAAATCGGGCACCATCGCCTTCCAGGACAAAAGCCTGCTCGGCGTCGCGCCGCACAAGATCGTGACCAACGGCCTGGCCCAGTGCCCCGAGGGACGGCGCATTTTCCTGCAGCTGACCGTCGCGGAAAACCTGGAGATGGGTGCCTATACGCGTCCCGGCCACGAGCTGGCCGCCAGTCTGGCCAATGTCTACGACCGTTTCCCGCGCCTTAAAGAACGGCGCACCCAGCTGGCCGGCACCTTATCCGGCGGCGAACAGCAGATGCTGGCCATGGGCCGGGCCTTGATGTCGCGGCCGACACTGTTCATGCTCGACGAGCCATCGATGGGGCTGGCGCCGCTTTTGGTCCAGCAGATTTTCGACATCATCAAGGAATTGAACGAGGCCGGCACAACCATCCTGCTGGTCGAGCAGAACGCCCAGATGGCCCTGTCCATCGCCCACCGCGGCTACGTCCTTGAGACGGGGCGCATCGTGATGGCCGCATCCGCGCAGGAACTGCTCCGGAACGACGACGTGCGCAAGGCCTACCTGGGCGGCTAAAGCCTAGACAGGCCAAACCACCTGGACCAGGAGCATATAGACGACCGTCCCGACACCGATCGAGAGCAGGTTGTTGCGCTTCCAAACGTGCAGCAACGCGACCAGGGCCACCCCGATCAATTGCGCCAGGCTGTCCTTAGGCGCATCAAGGCTTACCGTTTTCAAACAAAAAACCACCAGGATCGCGATCACGGCCGGCGGCATCAGCCGGTTGAGGTCGCTAAGCCAGGCCGAAGGCCGGTCCGGGCTGCGGAACAGCCAGAACGGCAGGGCCCGCGTCACAAACGTCAGTCCGGCGACGACGGCAACCACCGCGAGCGTCTGCCAGGCCGTCATGACGTTGTCCCTCCCCGTCTCATCCGCGCCAGGAGCGGACGCAGCAGAACCAGCAGCCCGACCGCCAGCAGCAACGCCGGCAAAACAAAGCGGTCCGGTCCGAAGACCAGCAGCGAAGCGACGCCGCAGGCCAGGCCGAGCAGCACCGACAATCGGGCTGACAGGGCGGCCGACAGCCATTGCTCCACCAGGATGACGGTAAACAGGGCGGTCATGGTGAAATCGATTCCCTTCAGGTTGAAGCGCGCCAGTTCGCCGAACGTCGCGCCCAGCGTGGAGCCGCCGACCCAGTAGATCTGGTTGAACAGGGCGATGCGGAACATGACCTTGTGCCGGTCCAGTTCGGCAGGTATCTGAACCTGACAGAACAGGGCATACGTCTCGTCGGTCAGCGAAAAGACCATGTAAAGGAAACGGCGGCCCATCGCCCGGAAGGTCTTGAGGAACGGCAGGCCGTAGAAAAAGTGGCGGCTGTTGATCGTCAGCGTCATCAGGGCGGCGGCCGGCAGGCCGAGGCCGGACGAGAGGATCCCGACCAGGACAAACTGCATCGATCCGGCGTAGACCACGGCGCTGACCAGGAAAGCCCAGCCGGCGTGGTAGCCGGCATGCTGCAGCAATAAGCCAAACGCCATCCCCAAAAAGCCGTAGCCGATCAGGACCGGCCAGGTCTGCCGGAAAGCGAACTTCGTCTCGGGACCCACCCGCATCGCGCATCCTCCCGCATTGTTTTTCGCGACCATCATAGCACAAAGCGGGGCTTTCGGGCAGATAAACCCTCAACAAAACGCTTTCGATCAGGTACACTGGGTTTATCCGAATATGCGCGAGGTGATACGCATGACGCAGCTAGAACAGGAACGGGAACGCTTGATCCAGGAGATTGCCGAAAAGGAAATACTGTTATCCGACATGCGCCGACGGTTCAGCAAGCTGCTGTACAGCATGTTT
>JAAZFW010000010.1 GCA_012511525.1 Clostridiaceae bacterium | reverse complement strand
TCTTCGTCCCGCAGCTGGCTTTCCCCTACCTCAAGGAGCGGCCGCAGCCGCGCATCAACCACATGGCCTCGATGGCCGGGCGCATGGGCGGCTATGAGAGCTGCCTGGCCAACGCCGCATCCAAGGGCGGCATCATTTCGATGACCTACGGGCTGTCCCGCCAATACGCGCCGTTCGGCATCACGGTCAACAGCATCTGCCCCGGGCCGACCGAAACCCCGATGATCCGCCAGTGGTCGGACGCCCAGCTGGCCGGATTGCTGGCCAAGATCCCGATCCGCAAGATCTGCAAACCGGACCATATCGCCCAGACCGTCGCCTTCCTGGCCAGTGACGCCGCCGAGGTTATCACCGGCCTGGCGCTGGACATCAACGGCGGCCTGTATGTCGGGTAAGGGCAGGTGAGCGCCATGTTTCGTTACGGTCTGGTCTGTTCCCTGGAAACGCTGACGCCGGACAAGCCGTCTGTCTTCCAGGGGCCGCTGGAGGGGTATGCCGACAAGGTGCGCTCGATCGGCTACGACGCGCTCGAACTGCACCTGCGCAACCCGGGCCAGGTTGACCCGGACAAGCTCAGGCGCCGCGCGAACGACGCCGGCCTAGATTTCTGCGCCTTGTCCACCGGCCTGGAATACGGCTTGAACCACTTGTCCCTGATTAGCGACGAGGCCAGGGTTCGGCAGGCTGCGATCCGTCGTCTGACCGAGCACATCGACCTGGCTGCCGAGCTGTCCTGCGGCGTGGTGATCGGCACGATGCGCGCCAATATCCCGGATATGCGCCAAAAGACCCGCTATCTCGGCTACTTGAGCGAAGCGCTGCTGACCTTGTCCGACTATGCAGCGCCGCGCCAGGTTCCGCTGCTGGTTGAATCGATCACGCGCTACATCGACAACTATCTCAACACGGTGCCTGAGACAGCGGCCTACCTGCTGGGGCTCAGCCGGCCTAATTTGCTCTTGCATATCGACACGCACTCGATGCAGATCGAGGATCCGGATTTTGCGGCCGCCATTCGGGCCAGTGCGCCTGTACTGGGGTATGTACACGTCTCCGACTCCAACCGCCGTTTCCCGGGCGGCGGCAACATCGACTTCAAAGTGGTCCTGCGCGAACTGCGCGCGATCGGCTACAGCGGCGTGGTCACCAGCGAGTGCCTGCCCTGGCCGGACGCCGAACGCTCGGCCCGGCTCGGCCTTAGCTACCTGAAAGCGCTGGAAACCTGCCTGGATGTCGAATCCTACCGCCTGGCTCCGGCCGAACCAGAAAGGATGTCCCATGACTGAAAACACCTACCTGCGCTGGTTGTCCGGCGCGACCCGATCGATCTACTGGCATGACAGCGCCGTGATGGCGGAATTGGAAGAGGCCATCGGCAACGGTGCCGTCGGTGTCACGACCAACCCTTTCCTTGTCAACGCCACGCTGCGCGCCAACCCGTCCGACTGGCGGTCGCGCGGTGTCTCGGCAGCAGGGACTTCGGAAGGCGCTGCGCGCGCCGAACACCTCATCTGCCAGGTGGCCGGCTATATCGCCGCCCGGGTCGCGGATTTTCGCGCCCAAGGGTTCGGGTGCGGCCACTGCTGCGCCCAGGTCAACCCTAACCGGCCCGGCAATGCCGCAGTCATGCGGACGATGGCCGACCGCTATGCCCAGGCCGCGCCCAACATCACGATCAAGCTGCCGGCCACACGGGCAGGCCTGCTGGTCCTGGAAGACTGCGTTGCCAAGGGCTATTCGGTCGCAGCGACAGTCAGCTTCACGGTCCCCCAGGTGCTGGCGGCCGCCGAGGCCTACCAGCGCGGCGCCGCACGCTGCCGGGCGGCCGGCCGCGAACCGGCCCTGGGCATCGCTGTGCTGATGGTCGGCCGGCTGGACGACTACCTGCGCGATGTGATGCAGGAAAGCGGCGGTCCGGCGACCGAAGAGGACATCATCTGGGCGGGCACGGCCGCGATCAAGCGCGCTTATGGGATCTTCCAGGAACGCGGCTATGAATGCGCCCTGATGCCGGCCGGCTGCCGGGGCACCTACCATATCACGGAACTGGCCGGCGCCCGCATGATTATGTCGATCGCACCCAAGATCGCCGCCGGGTTAGCCGCGCTAGAAGGCCCGTTCGGCGAAAGGATCGATGCCCCGGTCGAACCTGCCATCCTGCGCCGTCTCCAGTCGATGCGCGAGTTCGTGCGCGCCTATGAACCGGACGGCATGGCTCCGGAGGATTTCATTACCTACGGATCGACCAACCGCACCTTGAACCAGTTCTGCGACAACGGCTGGAATCCGCTCCAGACCCTGGACATTTAGGAGGTACCCGATGGCTAAGACTTACTTCGACTGGCTGAACGAGCAAACGCCGACCCGCTGGTGGCACGATTCGGGCAGCCCGGATGAGATCTTGCTGGCGCGCTCCCGCGGCGCGCTGGGCGTTACGACCAACCCGGTCCTGACGTACCGCACCTTCCAGAACGAGCCGGATTTCTGGCGCGAGCAAGTCCAGGCCATCTCCGGTGACCTGGACCTGGAGCCTCGCGCGGAAGCCCTGCTCAGGCTGGTGGCTGTCTACGCGGCCAGCCAGTTCAAGGACGTGTTTCAAGCAAGCGGCGGCCGGCAAGGCCTGGCCCTGGGCCAGCTCAATCCGGGCCGGGCCGGTGACGCGGCCGGCATGCTGGCCCAGGCGCGCCGCATCCACGCCTGGGGCGACAACATCGCCATCAAGCTGCCGGCCACGCGTTCCGGCGTCATCGTGGTCGAAGAGCTGGCTGCCGAGGGGATCCCGGTCTGCGCGACGCTCAATGTATCTGTCGCCCAGGCGCTGGCCGTCGCCGAGGCTTATGAACGTGGCGCCGACCGCGCCGAAAAGGCCGGCATCCGTCCGGCCCTCTGCCTGGTGGTCCAGCAGGTCGGCCGTCTCGACGATTACATCCGCGATGTCGCCCACGACATGCAGGCGGCGGTCAGCGAAAATGACGTCATTCACGCCGGCCTGGCGGTTGCCAAGCGCACTTACGCCCTCTTTACGGAAAAAGGCTATCGTTCGGTGATCATGCCAGCCGGTCTGCGCGGTGCCTATCACCTGACCGAAATGGCCGGAGCCAAGGTCACATTCTCGATCACGACGCGCGTCCAGGACATGGTGCTCGAGGCAGACCCGCCCCGGGAAAATGGCATCGACAAACCGCTCGACCCCGCTTTGGTCGACCGGCTCTGCCAAATCCCCGAGTTTGTGCGCGCCTACGAACCTGACGGTTTGAAGACCGGCGAGTTCATCACCTACGGGGTCATCCAGAAGCTGCTCTCCCAGTTCACCGAAACCGGCTGGGCGCCGCTGGAAACATACAACAGCTCGAAAAAGTCAGGCCGCTGGATCTAGGCGGCACGGTACTAGGAGGATATCACGATGGAAAAATTAGGCTTTATCGGACTTGGCATTATGGGCAAACCCATGGCCATCAACCTGATCAAGGCGGGTTACGACCTGACCGTCTACGACATCAACGCCGAGGCCGTTACGGCCGTTGCGGCGGCGGGCGCCCGGGCAGCCACATCGATCGCCGAGGTTGCCCGAACGAACCCGGTGATCATCACCATGCTGCCCAATTCGCCGCATGTCAAGGCGGTCGCGCTGGGGCCGGACGGGATCGAAAGCCACGCCAACGCCGGCACGCTTCTGATCGATATGAGTTCGATCGCACCGGCAGCCTCACAGGAGATTGCCGCGGTACTCAAGGAGAAAAAGATCCGCATGCTGGACGCCCCGGTATCCGGCGGCGAACCGAAGGCGGTCGACGGGACGCTGGCGATCATGGTCGGCGGTGACGAGGCTGATTTTGCAAAGGCAAAACCGCTGTTTGACATCCTGGGCAGCTCTGCCGTCCTGATCGGGCCGGTCGGCAGCGGCAACACTTGCAAGCTGGCCAACCAGGTGATCGTCGCGCTGAACATCGCGGCGCTCAGCGAGGGCCTGATGCTGGCCAAAAAGGCCGGTACCGACCCGCAGAAAGTCTTCGAGGCGATCCGGGGCGGACTGGCCGGCAGCACGGTCATGAACGCCAAAGCCCCCATGATGCTATCCGGCAATTTCAAGCCCGGGTTCAAGATCGACCTGCATATCAAGGACCTGGCTAACGCGCTGGACACCGGTTACCTGACCGGAGCACCGCTGCTTTTGACCAGCACGGCCATGCAGATTCTGCAGCAGCTCCATGCCGGCGGCGACGGGCAGAGTGACCACTCGGCCATCGCCAGGTTTTATGAGAAACTAGCCGGCGAAACGATCAAGGACTAATCCGGCCGGATCTGGCGCAGCAGCCGGATCTCTTCGGCATACCCCTCCACTTCGTTGGGCGTTTCCAGGTAAAAGGGCAGGTCCCTGAGCAGCGGATGCGTGATCACACGGGTCACGGCCTCCAGCCCCAGGGTTCCCTGCCCTATTTTTTCGTGCCGGTCCTTGTGGCTGCCGAAGGGGTTCTTGCTGTCGTTGAGATGGATAGCCTTGCGGCGCTCCAGGCCGATGACCCGGTCAAATTCGGCCAGGACGCCATCTAAGTCGTTGACGACGTCATAGCCGGCGTCGTTCGTGTGGCAGGTATCGAAGCAGACGCCCAGCTTGCCCGGCAAAGCCACCCGGTCGATGATCGCGCGCAGTTCCTCGAAGCGGGAGCCGACTTCGCTGCCCTTGCCGGACATCGTCTCCAGCAGAACCAGCGTTGTCTGGTCGGGCTTTAGAATCGTGTCGAGCAGGTCGACGATCAGGTCGATCCCCTTCTCAATCCCCTGGCCGACATGACTTCCGGGGTGAAAATTATAGTAGTTGCCTGGCGTCGCCTCCATGCGCAGCATGTCGTCGGCCATCACTTCGAAAGCAAATTCACGCACGCGTGCGTCGGCGCCACTCGGATTCAGAGTATAGGGCGCATGGGCCAGGATCGGGCCGAAATGGTGGCTTGCCGCCAGTTCACGGAACCGGGCCACATCGGCCATATCCATGTCCTTGGCCTTGCCGCCGCGCGGGTTACGGGTGAAGAACTGAAACGTGTTGGCGCCAATGCCGATCGCTTCCTCAGCCATGTGCGTATAGCCCTTGGCGGCGGACAGATGGCAACCCAGTAAAAACATATCGGCCTCCTTGTTCTGCCGGGCCGCACAGCAGCCCGGCAGTCTTTTCTGGCCCGATTATACCATACCGGCTGTTACTCAATCGCCGATAAATGCGCCGAAGGTCAACAGCAGCGGATAGTCCTTGATCGGAATATTCTTGAGCAGCCGCCGGCCGCCGCCCAGGTCTTCGACCATGTTGTCCGGGAAACGGTAAATGCTGCCGTCCAGCAGATCGACCAGGTTGATGTCCCCGTCCAGGGCCGCAGCCTGCAGCGTCACGGTCGACTCGAATTCGGTCGTCATCAGGTCTGATGAGCACCAGTAGACGAAAGCGCACGAGCCGTCCGGCTTCCTGAACCCGGAGCTGATCAGGTTCGGCCCGTCGAAATCCTGGCCGAAGATCCGTTCCGAGCGTCCCGGTTTGCGCAGCACCGGAAGGTCTTCCGGGGTCACCTCGCCGGCAAAGACGGAGCAGATCGTCTGCAGGGCGTAGTAAGACGGCTTGGGTGTGTAGGCGCCGGACGAAAAGCCGTTTTCGTCGAAATTGGCGCCCAGCACGCCGAAGTAGCCGTAGTCCAGGTAGGAGTTCTTGTCAGCAATCAGGCCGTTCAGGGCTTCGATCATGTCCATGCTGGAAAAGTAGGATGTGAAGGCAACGTCGGTGATCAGGTCGGCCAGCGTGTGGCGGGCCAGCTGCTTGGCTTGTTTGCGGGGTGTCCATGCGCCGCCCTTGAGCGCGCCGGCGCCGCCGCTGCGCGACTGCGAGCCCGACTCGCCCTGGATGATCGCGATATTTGGATTGTAGCGGCCGCACAGGGCCTTCAGCGCGGCGACGCGCTCGAAGACCTTTTCCTCGCGCGCCGTGTACTCGTGGAAGCTGACCGCATCCAGATAGCGGTACAGGCCGGTGGCCAGGGCCTCGTCGAGGTAGAACAGATCCCACAGGCAGATGGCGCCGCCGATGATCGTCGCCTCCGGATAGGCGCTCCGAATGGCTTTTGCGGTTTCGATAGCGAAATGGCCGTACTCGGTCGCGCTGACACCGTGTTTCCAGCACCACTGGCCGTCGGGCTCGTTCCAGATCTCGTAATGGGGAATCCGGTCGCGGTAACGTGCGACCGTGGCGGCGACATAGGCGCGCCACGCCGCGCGGGCTTCTTCAGAGTGGATCGGCGGACAGCCAACCGCACCGAACACCTTGGCGGCCGCCTCGTCGTACACG
>JAAZFW010000589.1 GCA_012511525.1 Clostridiaceae bacterium | reverse complement strand
GTACCAAACATCGTAGAGCTCGGCGCGCGTGGCGATCGGAACCTCGGCGAGCCACAGGAAGGCCAGCAGGCGCCGGCGCCAGTCCCACCATTTGAGCGGGCTTTGCAGGTCGAGGGCAGGGATGAGAAAAAGGCCCTGCTGGTCCAGCAGCGCGCCGAAAACGCCCGGTGGATGGCCGCGGCTCTGCTTGCGCAGCGTCGTCCGGTACACCCCGCAGGAAGGACTGCCGTCCATGTAGATGAACGCCCGGACGCCGGAACGCTCGAGACAGTCCTGTGCAGCCCTGGCGCCGGCGAGCATCTGCGCCGTAACGTCGCGGCCGCCCCGGCTGCGCATGCTCGCTTCGCCGCGCCAGATTGCCGCCCCGTTCTCCCCCGCGATATGGACCGGGTCGCGCATGATGCCCAGTCCTGCCAGGCATTCCGGGCACACAGGCACCCAGGTGAAATCGCCCTTCTCGCGGCCGATATGGCGCAGCATATCAAAACCGCGGCCGTTGTAGCGGACCGGGCAGGCCATGCAGCAGGCGCTGATCCCAATCACGGGCTTGCTGCCAAGGACAATCGGGCTCTTATCCATGTTCGTTCCTTTCCGCGGCGTCGACAGACTGGATGTAACGGTCGACATCGAACTTGCGCCGGCAGCCGGCCAAGGTCATCTGGCGGACCTTGCCAAAAACCGGCCGCTCGCCCCAGGCCCGGTCGTGCACGCCGCCGATCGACCAGGCGATGCCGGCATACCCGTTTGGATCGCGGCCATCAAGAAAATAGCGGTCGTTCAGGAAGATCGCATCGGCCTGGGCTGTTTCCGGATCGGGCGTCCATTCCAGGATTTTCTTGCACCAGTACATGCGCAGGTAACCTGGCATCTGCCCGCTGGCGGAAAGCTCGCGCTGGGCCGCGTTCCAGAGCGGATCCGCGGTTTGGGCAGCTTCCAGCTGGTCCAGGCTGTACAAATGCGGGCGCAAATCGCCCCGGTGTCGGAGGAGCGTCGCCTGTGCCCAGGACGGGAAGCCTGCAAACTGGTCGTAAGCCGGGTTGTAGTAACAGAAATTATCGGACAGCTCGCGGCGCACGATCAGCTCTTCGAGAAAAGCGGCCTGCTGCGCGGACGGACCGCGCACGTCCAGCGCCGCGCGCAGCGGGGCCAGCTGGCCGAAGTGCAGCCAGGGGGAAAGGCCTGACGCGGCACGCTCATTGGGGTCGTTGCGCCGGTCGAAAAGAGCCAGGCGCTCCCGGATAAACGATTGCAGTGCCGCCTTGGCCGCCCGGCTGCCCGGCTGGGGCTGTGCATTCGAAGAATCGGGCGCAAGCGGGAGCTTTTCGCGCTTATCCAGCCGCAGCAGGTCCAGCCTGGTTTGGCTGTCCAGGGAAAAGGGATGGCTTAGCAGGGCGGGCGGCGCGATCAGGAAACGGTCCAGCAGGCGGCTGACCTTGGGGCGGAACGTGTAGGCGCCGTATTCCTGGTGGTCGGATGCCAGCCAGCAGGGGATGACGTTGTGCGCATCCACCTCGATCAAGGGAATCGAAAGCTTTTCCGCCAGTTGGCTGCGCCAGGCGCGGGCCAGACGCAGCGGCGAAAAATCGCAGTAAACAACACCGGCTGAGGCCAGGCGGCAGAAATCCGGCAGCATATCCTGGGGCGGGCCCTCCAGGATCATCAGGGGAAGATTCTTCTCCGCCAGGGACGCCTTTGTTTCTGAAAGCCCGGTCCGCATGAAGGAAAAAGCCCGCGGTAGCGCTCCTAAATATGCCGTCTGCAGGCAAAAAACGACCAGCAGGGGCTGCGTGCGCTCCAGGGCGTCCTGCTGGGCCAGCGCCAGGCCCCAGTGGTCCTCGGCGCGCAGGTCGCGGCTGATCCAGCAGACAACAGGGCCTGGTTGCCTTTCGCGATCGTTGAGAGGCCGCTGACGCTCGAACATAAGCCCTCCTGCAGGGGTTCGCGGGATTGGATTCGATAAGTTGATTATACGGCATAGACGGTGCTTTGTGCGTGTCAAGGCGACAGGGCAGTTGACGGTTTTGCCCCAATTGAGGACAATAAGAGCATGGAACCAGGCGAAAGGCGGACGACTCCGATGGAAATATACCAAAAAAGCCAAGAAGAGGTGCTTAAGGAACTGCAAAGCGACGCGGCCAGCGGCCTGACGGCTGCCGAGGCCGCCCGGAGACTGGAGCAGTACGGTCCGAACAGCCTGCAGGAAAAAAAGAGCCAGTCCTGGCTGGAAAAATTGCTCAACCAGTTCAAGGATGTCATGGTCCTGATCCTGATCGCGGCCAGTGCGGTGTCGGCGGCCTTGAACGAATGGATCGACGCCCTGGTGATCTTGGCAATCGTGGTGATCAACGCCATCCTGGGCCTGGTCCAGGAGGGCAAGGCTGAAAAAGCGATCGAGGCGCTGCAGAAAATGACCTCCCCGCAGGCGCGCGTCGTTCGGGACGGCCAGCAGCAGCTGGTCGAAGCGGCCAACCTGGTGCCGGGCGACCTCGTTTTGCTCGAAGCCGGCGACCTGGTGCCGGCCGATATCCGCCTGCTGGAGAGCGCCATGCTCAAAGCGGAGGAGGCGTCGCTGACCGGCGAGTCGCTGCCGGTTGAAAAGGATGCCGACGCCGTGTTTACCGATGCGGTGCCGCTGGGGGATCGCGCCAATGTCCTGTTCATGAGCACGCCGGTGACCTACGGACGCGGCCGCGGCCTGGTGCACGCGACCGGCGGCCAGACTGAAATCGGGAAAATCGCCGATCG
>JAAZFW010000588.1 GCA_012511525.1 Clostridiaceae bacterium | reverse complement strand
CGCTCTACGAGCTGATCGGCATCGAGGAGAAGCGGGCCGCCCGCAAGAGCAGTTTTGAATTCCGGCCGGTCGGCCACGGTCTGCAGGACATCCCGGCGTTGCTGGAAGCCACCCAGAGCAGCGGGGCCAGCTGGATCATCGTCGAGCAGGACAATTCGGTCGGACGCCCGGCGCTCGAAGCCGCTGCCATGAGCATCCGCCATCTGCGTTCGCTTTCCTGACACGAAGTCTCATCCATAGCCAAGCACAAAGCCTGCCGGTTGACCGGCAGGCTTTTTTCGACGACAAAAATAATTTTGCTCTCATCATCAGTTTTCCGCAATGTTTGCTGACTTTACGCGTAACTGCTTGATGATCCGCGCCCTTGTGCTAGTATGAAGGCGAGAAAGACCGGATGGGGAAGTGACCTGTTATGGATCTTACGGACATCAAAATTCTCGACTGCCTGCGCAAAAACGCCCGATTGCCCGCATCGCTGATCAGCGAACGCGTCAACTTGTCGGTCTCAGCCGTGCTCGAGCGCATCCGCAAGCTGGAAAGCTCGGGCATTATCCGCCAGTACACCGTGATCCTGGACAACAAGAAGATCGGCAAGGACCTGGCCGCCTTCATTTCAGTCAGCCTGGAACATCCCCGGCACAACGCCAATTTTATCGAGTGTGTCCAAAAGGACAAGCGGATCGCCGAATGCCACTACATCACCGGCGATTTCGATTTTCTGCTCAAGGTGGTCACCCATTCGACAGACGCGCTGGAAGCGACGCTCAACACGATCAAGAATATCACGGGCGTCTCACTGACCAAAACACTGGTGGTCTTTTCAACCTTGAAACAGGATGTGACAGCTTTTCCCGACCAACCCTGACACGGATAAAAAATGAAAAGAAGGTGAACTTATGGTGATCGGTATTCCCAGGGAAATCATGCGCGATGAACACCGCGTGGCGGCGACACCGGAAACGGTCGGGTCGTTTCTGGCCGATGGCTACGAGGTGCTGGTCGAACGCGGCGCCGGACGCGGCTCCTATTTCAGCGACGGGCAATATGAAGCTGCCGGCGCCCGCCTGGCGGACAGCGCGGAAAGCCTTTACCGCCAAAGCGATATCGTGCTCAAGGTGAAAGAACCTCAGAATCGGCCGGAGCACGGCGGCCACGAGGTGGATTTGCTGCACGAGGGCCAGGTCCTGATCGCGTTCCTGCACCCGGCTTCCCCGGCCAACCACGAGATGGTGCGCCGTCTGGCCGCGCGCGGCGTGACCAGCCTGACCCTGGACGGGATTCCCCGCATCTCCCGGGCCCAGCAGATGGACGCCTTGACCTCCATGAGCACCTGTGCCGGCTATAAGGGCATGCTGATGGCTGCCGATCATCTTAGCCGTTTCGTGCCGCAGATCTTCGGCGCGGCAGGCATGATCCGCCCGGCCCAGGTTCTGGTCATCGGGAGCGGTGTGGCCGGCCTGCAGGCGATCGCCACGGCCAAGCGGCTCGGGGCGGTCGTCCACGCGGCGGATATCCGGCCGGAAGCCGCAGAACAGGCCAAGAGCCTGGGCGCGCGCATCGTCGACCTTAAGATCCCGCCGGAGCTGGCCGCAGGCAAAGGCGGTTACGCGCGGCATCTGCCGGCTGCATGGCTGGAAAAAGAGCGGGCCGTCCTGACAGATATCGTCGCCGGGATGGACATCGTCTTCTGCTCCGCGCTGGTACCCGGCAGCCAGGCGCCCTTGCTGCTGACCGAAGATATGGTCGCCCGCTTGCAGCCCGGCTCAGTCGTGATCGACGTCTCGATCGACCAGGGCGGCAACTGCGCCCTGACGGTGCCGGGTGAGACGGT
>JAAZFW010000091.1 GCA_012511525.1 Clostridiaceae bacterium | reverse complement strand
GATGCCGGTTTTGACCTGTCGGTCAGCCCGGCTTCGCTGCCGCCCCAGACGCTGCTGCACACCGAATGGTTTCACGCTGACTGCCTGGCCGACTACTACCGGGTGCCCGTCCGGTCCGAAGCGTGGTGGCAGATCGTGGGCCGTTTCATGGCGACGGCCGCTGCACACGGCGTCAACCTGATCCTGACGCCTATCTTCACCCCGCCGCTGGACACGGCGGTCGGCGGCGAACGGACAACCGTCCAGCTGGTCGATGTCCGCCGCGACGGCGATGCCTGGTCGTTTGACTTGACCGCCCTCAAGCGCTGGATCGACCTGGCGCGCGAGAATGGCATCCCCAACTTGGAAATCGCCCACTTGTTTACCCAGTGGGGGGCCCGCGCCACGCCGAAGATCATGGCCTGGACCGAAAACGGCCTGGAAAAGGTCTTCGGCTGGGATACGCCGGCGGACAGCCCCGCTTACCGAGCGTTTCTCGAAGCGTTCCTGCCCCGGCTGGTCGCCAGCCTTAACGCATGGGGCCTGGCCGGCCACGTCTATTTCCACATCTCAGACGAACCGTCGCTCAAGGTCCTGGCCTCCTACCAGGCGGCCCGCGACTTGGTCGCCCCCCTGATCGGCGACTATCTCGTGATCGACGCCCTGAGCGATTTCGCCTTCTACCAGACCGGCGCCGTCACGAAACCGATCCCGGCCAACAACCACATCGAGCCGTTCCTGGAAGCGCAGGTGCCAGGCCTTTGGACCTACTATTGCTGCGGCCAGCACCAGGTGGTCAGCAACCGCTTCATGGCCATGCCGTCGGCCCGCTGCCGTATCCTGGGCGTCCAGCTCTACCGCTACCGTATCGAGGGCTTCCTCCAATGGGGCTACAACTTCTACAACAGCCAGTACTCGGTTCGTCATCTCAACCCCTATGTGGAAAATGACGCCGACGGGGCGTTCCCGGCCGGCGACGCCTTCCTGGTCTATCCCGGCCCCGGCGGCGTCCCGGAATCCTCGCTGCGCCTCAAGGTGTTCCACCAGGCCTTGAATGATTTGCGCGCCCTGCAGCTGCTCGAATCGCTGATCGGGCGCGTGGCCGTTGAGGACTTGATCAGCCAGGATCTGGCTGAACCATTGACCTTCACGAACTATCCGAAGGACAGTTCCTGGATGATTGGGCTACGCCGCCGTGTCCACGCGGCGATTGTGTCGGCCCTGCAGTGAAAGAGAGTGATGACTCATGACCGGAAAGACTGACCTTACCGCCCGAACCCCATTCGCCGAAGCCGTGCGCCAGGCGCTGCAGGCCCAGGTGGAGATCGTGATCATCCGATTAAAGCAAGCGGCTTCGACCGATCCTGCGGAAGCGGCCGAAGGCGTCCACGAAGCCCGGGTAGCCCTGCGGCGCGCACAGTCCCTGCTCGGTTTTGCCACCCCCTGGATCGACGCCGGCTGGGCGAAAAAGCGTCTCAAGAGCTACGGCGGGCTGTTCAGATTGCTGGGCAAGGTACGCGACAGGGACATCGCATCCGAACGGGCCGGTGCCTTTTTCCCGGCGGATGAGCCTGACGCGGCACCCCTTCTGGCGGCGCTCAACAGCCGCCGCGATAAACAGCACGAAGCCCTGCGGAAAAAACTGGCCGACAAAAAGACGTTGCAGATCCTGGGCCGCGAACTATCGTCCGTGGCGTCGGCCGACGCGCTGCTGGCGATGGTGCCGGTACCGGTGAGTAATCGCGGCCAGGTACGCTTGTTCGATCTGGCGGATGTGCTGCCCGCGATGCTCGGGCAGGCTCTGGCTTGCCTGACCGTTTACAGCCATGTCCTGAAGGCGCCAGAGTCGGATGCCGGCGAGGACATGCTGCACCAGCTGCGCCTGGCGGGCAAGGACCTGCGCGATTTGGTCTTGTTCGCCCGGCCATGCCTGGACGATCAGACCGATGCCCTGATCCAGAACCTGCGTGAGATTCAGCAGACGCTGGGCAGCTGGCACGACACCGTCGTGGCGCGGCGCCAGCTGCAAAAGCTATCATCGGAACTGCAAAAAAAAGAGGCCGCCCGGCACTGGCTTGACTTCGAAAGCACGCGCGGGGAGGACCTCGTCAAGGTATTTTATGAAGCCTGGAGGAAAATGTCACCAGATTGTCTGCGCGGACAGCTGGCCATAGCATTGACGGCGCTGGACAAGCCGTCCGGCTGCGCATGCTGCTCCGGCTGCGGCGGACAACCGGAGCCCGCAAGTTGATACCAGGCCTCAGGCGCCGGCCGGAAGGCCGGGCACAACCGGTGCGGTAAAGGTGCGTGCCCCGAGCTGATCGTCGATCATGAGCAGGGCGTTGCTGTTGTCGCCGGCCAGGGCCAGCCGGTCGATGATATCGTTGGCGTTGGCTTCCTCTTCGACCTGTTCCGACACATACCATTGCATGAAGTTATAAGCGGCGTGGTCGTTGGCCTTGAGGGCGACCGTCGCCAGGTTGTTGATCGATTCGGTCACATACTGCTCATGCTTAAGGACATGGCGGAAGACATCCAAAGGGGACTGCCAGCTGCTGGTGGGGTCGTCGATCTGTTTCAAGGTGACGCTTTCGCTGCGGTATTGCATGTAGTGGTAGAGGTTCTGGGCGTGGGCCAGCTCTTCCTGGTACTGGACATAGGTCCAGTTGGCCATGCCGCGCAGACCTTTCTGGTTGAACCAGTTGGCCATGCCGAGATAGAGAAACGCGGAAAAATACTCTTTGTTAATCTGGGCACTGAAGGTTTCGGACAATTCTTTGTTCATGTTATCGCCTGCTTTCTGTAGGATTATTTTACGTTGTTTATATTATCCGGGATGTCACCTGCCGTGACAGTATCCCGCGTTACCGCATAAAGAGTCGGAAACAGACAGGAAAACGCGTCGCTTTTGCATTGATCTCATGATGGATTTCATTATAATGAAAGGGATTGGTTTTCGATCCGAACCGGAGGTAGCGCTTATGTATCCGATTATCCGCAAGCAAACGCTGAATTCTGCCGTGACCCGGATGGATGTTAAGGCGCCGGCGATCGCCCGCAAGGCCGAGCCGGGCCAGTTCATCATCCTGCGGGTGCATGAGGACGGCGAGCGCATCCCCCTGACGATAGCCGATTTCGATCGCGAGCTGGGAACCGTGACCATCATCTTCCAGGTGGTCGGCAAGACGACCCGGCTGCTCAACGAGCTTGAGGCCGGCGACAGCATCCTGGACTTTGTCGGGCCGCTGGGACTGGCGACCCACCTGGCGGGCTACCGGCGCGTGGCCGTGATCGGCGGCGGACTCGGGTCGGCGATCGCCTACCCCCAGGCGAAAAAGCTCCATCAGCTGGGCGCCCATGGCGACATGATCGCGGGCTTTCGCAACCAGGACCTGATCATCCTGGAAGACGAGATGCGCGGCGTCGCCGACCGATTGATCATCACGACCGACGATGGCTCCAACGGGCGCAAGGGCTTCGTCACGGATGTGCTTAAAGAACTGCTCGACGCGGGCAACACCTATGACCTGGTCATTGCGATCGGGCCGCTGATCATGATGAAGTTTGTCGCCAATCTGACCCGGCCTTACGGGATCAAGACGATTGTCAGCATGAACCCGGTCATGGTCGACGGAACCGGCATGTGCGGCGGCTGCCGGGTCACCGTGGGCGGGAAGACCAAGTT
>JAAZFW010000587.1 GCA_012511525.1 Clostridiaceae bacterium | reverse complement strand
TAGTCAAACGGCAGCCCGCTCTGGGTGATCAGCCAGGCCACATTCTCGCGGTTGATTAGGTACACGTCCGCGTTTTGCGTTAAGGCGTGGATGCGCTCCTGCTCGGTACAGATCGCCACCTTGAATGTGTGACCGCGCAGATGATCCCATTTTTTGATTTCCATCGGCCATTAGAACTTGGCCACACGCAAGGGAGCGATGACCAGGACTTTCCGGACCAGGAAGCGATCCAGGCACAGTTCGAAAATAGCCGTCAGCGTAATGACGCTCTTGCCCATACCCATCGCAAGCAGAATCGCGGACACGGGATGATCCAAAATGAACCGTGTCGCAAAGACCTGGTAGTCATGAGGCGTGTATTTCATCGAGTACCGCTCCTATCTGGCTGACGCCATCCACGCAGAACACCAAAAACCCTAACGCTTGCAGTTGACGTTTTCGCTTTTCCTGCAGCGGTCGCAGTGATTTGCCAGGTGCTTTCAGCTCAACGAACGCCAGCCTGCCACCGGGTAGAAGCACAAGGCGGTCAGGCATACCATCGAACCCAGGACTCACGAGCTTGGGTGCAATACCTCCCATGCTTTTCACGGCTTTCACCAGCTGCTGTTCTATAACTTTCTCTCTCATGTCAACGCACCTCATGGATGGGGTCGGCTAGATCAAATGCGGCGTAGGCAGCAGAAAGGAAATTGTCGATCGGCCGGCCTTTGTATTGACACTCTGTTTGCCTTCCGCACTGAACGACATAACTGTTGTCATGCGGGTATTTGCTGATGTAAATAGCTTGGCCGTGATAAGTGATATACAGAACGTTATGACGGGCTATCCGCCATTTGCGGGTTGGAAAATTCCGTCTGCGACGCGCCCTGTTTTTCAGTCCATTCTCGCGTTCTTTTGCCGTAAGAATATCGCCCTCCATGATACCGGCGCAGATGCAGCCCACACGAACATCCTCAAAGTAATGATTGTTTCGCATGACATGAACATACCGGACAGACGCACAATCACAGAGTTCGCAGGTGGTTAACACCACATCATCCGGTAAGTCCTTCTCATCAGCCACATCATACATTTGTGTACAATACCAACCATCCAGAGGTGCACCCCATGCTTTGAGTCGCTTGATGCACTTTGCTTTATACTGCTCGCTGTATTCTTCCATAATCATTTCCTCCGTTAAGCATTCCAGGACAACCAGACAAGAATTTCCTATACGCGCGTAAATACGCGTGATAGGATACGATTTCTATATAAATGTGTTATGTTTTTGTGCTATATAGAAAAAGTTATCCGACTGTCCCAAATTCGACTGTTTTTGCATGATTCATGGCGTTTTGAGGGTGGACAACTTCCGGGACAAGGACAAGTGATACAGGTTGTCCCGAGAGGTTGTCCACATGAATCGTTACTGTCGCCGATACAAACGTTGTCTGCCATAGACGGGTTGATATTCACGCTCATCGGTTTTCCGCCAGCCTTCGATCCGCAGCATGATCGCAGCGATCGCATACGAGTCGAATGGCTTGATGTCTTCCTTACGCTTGCCAAAACACTCACACCAGATTTCCAGATTGCTGACACGGTCGCGCTTGACGACGCCTTTCGGCTGGACGGGGCTGTCGGGATCACGGACAAATTCCTGGCGCGCATAAAGATCCATGCTGTCCCAGGTCTCCGGCAAAAGCAGGTCCAGATACGCATTGACCAAGCCTTCACGGTCATCCTGTTCCATCGCCGACGCCTGCTCTACCTGGGAATAGACTTCAAGATCACCGTCCAGATAGAGCTTTTCAC
The DNA here is from genome assembly GCA_012511525.1 of Clostridiaceae bacterium. GTDB lineage: Bacteria > Bacillota > Clostridia > Saccharofermentanales > UBA5734 > JAAYBY01. Next base: position 2,203 of record JAAZFW010000587.1, on the reverse strand, counting down.
CGTTATCGACGAGGACCAGGACCTCGGCCCAGATCTGATTGACATCATCCTGGGTGAGCTGCCACGGCTTCAATCGACCCGAGCCCTGCGTCTTGACCGTCCAGAAACGGCGATTGCCTGTAATATCCCGGAGATACCCGTTCTGTGAGTTGGTTGTGCCAAAGAAGATACACTGCCTTGGGTGCGGCGTAACCCGGCGGCCGAAGGAGGCGCGATACTTATCATCCTGGCGGGAGATGAACGCCTTGACCTTGTCGATGTCCGCCTTTTTCATGCCGGCCAGTTCACCGATTTCCAGGATCCAATAGCCCTGCAGCTTTTCGGCGGCGGTCTTGTCGTTCATGTCTGTGAGCGACAGACTGTCCGAGTACCATTCGCCGCCCAGTTTCGCGATGAGGGTTGACTTGCCGATACCCTGATCGCCGTTCAGCACGAGGATATAGTCGAACTTTATCCCGGGCTGCCTGACTCGCGCTACTGCCGCGCATAACGTCTTGCGCGTAACCGCGCGGGTATAGGCGTTGTCTTCCGCACCCAGATAATCGATGAGAATGACCTCGGCACGCCTGATGCCATCCCAGGCCGGCAGGGAAGCGAGATACTCCCGGATGGGGTGATAGGAGCGGTCATCGACGGCCTTAGCGACGGCAATCTGGTAGTTTCGCGCCGAGAAGGTGCCGTAATTGGCATCCACATAACAGATCAGCTGCGCATCGTCGGCGTCTCGCCAGAACCGTGCGGGGTGTTGCCAGGGCACGTGGCCCTTGATTTCCATGCCGTCTGCCAGTTGGTTGAAACAAATAGCCTTGAGTTTTTCATCGTTTTCCAGGATGAGCGTGAGGTTGTGCAGGCTGTTTTGCAAAAGCCCGACACGATCCCGACGCAGTGCTTTTGTCCAGTCATCGAACTCCGCTGTCGCTGCCTGTTGCTTTTCCTGCAGCAGCAGCGCACTGACACGCTCGTCCTTTACGGCAAAATCCATCATGTCAGAAACGGACTTTTTCTCATGGCCGAATTTATGAATCCTGACCAGGTCAAAGGCATTCAATAAATACCCGCTGGCGGGATCAGACGCGTGATGGCTGTAGGCAAACTTGTCATCGTAGATCACCACACCAGCCGAACTATCCGCCGGGATATAATCATACCGACCGGCGATGGCCGATGGCTCATAGACATCTCCCAGGAAAACCGCAATGGCGTCCTCGATCGAGTAGGTGCGGCAGAACGCGCCGATGACGCCTTGTTTGGCCAGCGGGTCCGCCTGATGCCTGGCATCGAGCGCGCGTGCTTCGCTTTCGCGGGAGGATGTGGGCAACTGCGAAAAATCCCGCCAATAAGGGTGGCTGGCAAGGTATTGATCGGGATCGAGCCACGCACCATCAAACCGCTCGAAGATGTATTCACCGTTTGCCGGTGTGGTCGGCCAGTACATCATCTGATTCGTCCGGTACGAGCACTCGTCGAACTGATCGATACCCCACTCACTGGCGGTCAGCCGCGACAGCGCGACGTACTCATCCGGTGTGACATCGCGGGTGAGCGGCGTAATGATCCGCAGCCGTGGCGCGTCCGGGGTATGCCCGTGCGTTGCGTAGATGCAGGATGCGAACCGGTTTTGCTGCCGGTACCGGTCAATGAAGCCTTGTTCGGCGTGATCGGCATCGTGTGTCAGCATCGACCGGCATGTCACATTTTCCCGCTTGCGCCGGCCATCCCTGAGCCAGCCACCGACATACCCACCCTTGTCCTTGATGCGGTCGCGTTCGTTTTTGGGCAGGCGCGGATATTCCTCAGCGGATTCCGGCGTGCGGATCGTAGTCTCCAGCCGCCGGCAGAGCTCATCAAACGAGATCGTCTTGTTAGACCATTTGAGCGCGTGACAGCTGCCGCCATACGCAATTTTTAAATCTCGCATAGTGCTTCCTCCTTGGTCGATTTTTCAGTTTCCAACACCACAATCCTGGCCTGTGCTTCCGCCAGGGCCGCTTCCAGTTCCAGAACGCGTTTTTTCAGGTTCTCGATGATGCTGTCCCGGTGGAAGATCTCGTTATGCTGCCGGTACTTGAGCGCATCCAGCTCCTGTTCGGCGCGGTTCGCACGATCCAGGTCGGACGCCGGCTTTGTGCTTGGCTCCGGCGAAACACTAACAACAGGGACGGCAACGGTCGGCCGCAGCGGTTCGACCGGCACAACCACATCC
>JAAZFW010000009.1 GCA_012511525.1 Clostridiaceae bacterium | reverse complement strand
GGCAAAAAGACTGCACGGCTTCGAAGCGCTGCTGCGCTGGTCGCTTCAGGGCATCCCTTTTCAGACCGGCGAGCTGATCAGCTTCGCCGAGGAGACGAAGCACATCATCGACATCGACTTCTGGGTGATTCGTCATGCTTTCGGATTCCTGAAACGTCTGCCTGCACGTTAACTCCTCCAGCTTTCGCTGAACCTGTCCGCCAAGACGATCGGCTCCGGCCGGCTGGTTCCTTTTCTCAAAACCTGCCTGGCCGAACAGCCGATCCAGCCTGGTACCGTCCAGTTTGAAATTACGGAGCATTCCCTGATCTACGACTTTGCGACTTCGCGGGCGACGATGAACGGGCTCAAACAACTCGGCTTCAAGATCGCGCTTGATGACTTTGGCACCCAGTATTCGTCCCTGAACTACCTGGTGGACATGCCGTTCGACACCTTGAAGATCGACAAGAGCTACGTCGACAAGGTGCTCGGGCACAAGCAAGGCGCGATCATCGTCGCCATGATCGTCAGCCTCAGCAAGCAGCTGGACATCGCCACGGTGGCCGAAGGCATCGAGAAGGAAGCGCAGTGGGACACGCTGCGCGATCTGGGCTGCGACCTGGGTCAGGGCTACTACCTGGCCAAGCCCCTACCCGAGGAAACAGCCCTCAGGCTGCTGGACAACGGCGGTTAAAACAGGTCATCCGGACAGGCCGGGAAAAGAAACCGGGTGGATGACGTGCTCCTCCTTGGGATTAAAGCCCGACAGCTTCCGGTCGCTGAGCATCAGGCCGCGCTGGATGCTGAAATAGCCAAAGCGCCGCCGGATTTCGTCGATGGTTTTCTCCAGCTCTTTCTGCCGCCCGTAGGCGCCGGGATCCTCGAACAGGGCGAGCTGCTCCAATCGGTTGGCGGTGACCAGGTCGCAACCGCGCACGCCCAGGCTGCGGATCGGGCGCGCCCAGGTCCAGTGCCGATCAAACAGCTGCCAGGCCTGGCGGACGATGTCGCGGGCCAGGTCGGTCGCCTGGAGCATCTTCTGCTGGCGTTCGATCGTCGCCAGCTGGTTGTCCCGGATGCTGATCTGCACCGTCTGGCAGCGCAGCCCATACTCGCGCAGGCGGGCGGCGACGCTCTCGGACAATACCGTCAGGATCACGCGCACATCGTCGCCGCTGGCCAAATCGCGCGGGGTGGTCGTGCTGTTGCCCACCGACTTGACGATTTCGCGGGCATCCGAGGTGTGAACCGGCGAGTCGTCCAGGCCGCGGGCAAACAGCCAGAGGGTTTCGCCCCACTTGCCCAGCAGGTAGCGGGCGTCCTCCAGGCGCAGCGCAGCCAGCGCCCCGATGGTGCGGATACCGATGCGCTGCAGCCGGCGCATCGTCGATGGCCCGACATAGAGCAGGTCCTGAACCGGCAGCGGCCAGACGACCGACTGGTAACGGTCAGGCGAAATCACGACGGTCGCGTCCGGCTTTTTGAGGTCGCTGCCCAGCTTGGCGAAGATCTTGTTGTAGCTGACGCCGACCGAGCAGGTCAGACCAAGCTCCTCGCGGGTCCGCCGGCGAACCTGGTCGGCCAGGGCCACCCCGTCGCCCAGCAGGCGGATACTGCCGCTTACGTCGATCCAGGCCTCATCCAGGCCGAACGGCTCGACCTGGTCGGAAAAGTCGGCCAGGATCTGCCGGGTCAATCGGGCGTAGCGCAGGTACTTGGCATAGTCCGCCGTCAGAACGACCAGGTCCGGGCACTTCTGGCGCGCCTGCCAGATGGCTTCCCCGGTCTTGATTGAAAAGCGCTTGGCAATTTCATTTTTAGCCAAAATGATCCCGTGCCGGTTTTCGGCGTCACCGCTCACGGCCACCGGCTTCTGACGCAAGTCAGGCCGGTAGAGGCACTCGACCCCGGCGTAGAAACCGTTGAGGTCGGCGTGCAGAATGACTCGGGGCCAAGAGGTTCCGTCGCTAGGGCAATTGGTTGACAGCATGGCGCACCTCCCCTATAATGATAAAATTACATTATGCAAGTTGATTCTCTTAATCTTGCATATCGGGAGGGATCTGCATGCTGGAATTCAGTCGCAAAACCAATCTGCTCGAGCAGTCGGCCTATCGTTACACCTTGCAGGATGTCGCCGAGCCCAACCTCTACCGTCATCTTTTCGACTATGTCAGCATCCCCAAGGT
>JAAZFW010000090.1 GCA_012511525.1 Clostridiaceae bacterium | reverse complement strand
CAGCCTGCCGGAGTTCATGAACCAGCGGCCGGACGATCTCCTCTACCTGCGCTGGACCCAGGCCGCCATCTTCATGTCGCACCTGCGCTACCACGGCACATCCGCCCGCGAGCCCTACGCGTACCCCGCGGTCGCGCCGCTGGTACGCAGCTGGCTGAAGCTGCGCTATGCCCTGATCCCCTACCTGCTCGACCAGTCGGAAAAAGCGGTTGCCAGCGGTTTCCCCCTGATGCGGGCCCTGATCCTGCACCATGCGGACGACCCGGTCTGCTGGACGGTCGATGACGCGTTCTATTGCGGCGAAAGCCTTTTGGTCGCCCCGCTGCTCAACGCGGCCGGCCGGCGGCGCGTCTACCTGCCCGCGGGCCAATGGGTCGATTTCTGGAGCGGCGAGATCCTTGACGGCGGCCGCTTTCTGCCGGAACAAACCTGGCCGCTGCACCAGATTCCGGTCTATGCCCGCCTGGGCGCCGAGATCCGCGTCTATCCGCATCCGGTGCGCGGTACGGATGACATGGATCTGGCCCAAACTGAGACGGTCCGGTTTGACGAAGCCTATCCGGGCTTTGCCGCCACGTCTCTGCAGCGCCTGACTCGCCTTTTCCCGAACAAGGAGATGTGACATGATCAAGAAGATGACCGGCGACGAGCTCAAGTCAATGCTTAAAAGCAACATCCACTTCAAGAGCCTGGGCGGCCTGAAGGCTGACGACCTCAAGCTGACCGAAGCGCAGCTGGTGCCCTGGCGTGCGATGAAGCTGGGCCTTTTCATCCACTGGGGCCTGTACAGCATCCTGGGACGCGGCGAGTGGGTGCGCCACAACGAGAAGATTCCCCAGGAGGAGTATGCCAGGCTGGCGGAACGGTTCAACCCGCGCGATTTTTCTGTTCAGACCTGGGTCGACGCGGCCCGGTCGGCGGGCATGCGCTACATGGTCCTGACCGCGCGCCACCACGACGGGTTCGCCCTCTGGGACAGCCCGGGCAGCTACGGCGGCTTCACCAGCCAGAACAGCGCGGCCGGACGCGACTTTGTGCGCGAATACACGACGGCCTGCCGCTCGGCCGGCTTGGCCGTCGGTCTCTACTATTCCCCGATGGACTGGCGGTTCCCCGGCTATTTCAAGCCCAAAGAGCTGCTGGACAACGCCCTGCTCATGAAAAAGCAGTGCCATGACCAGGTCGAGGAGCTGGTCAGCCGCTATGGCAAGATCGACATCATCTGGTACGACGGCGCCTGGCTGGCCCATTCGGGCAGTGACCCGGACGGCGCCTGGCTGTGGGACCCGATCGCGCTCAACCGCACGGTCCGCCGCCATAACCCGCTGACCGCGATCAACCCGCGTTCCGGCCTTGAAGGCGATTTCTTCTGCGACGAGGGTTCCCATCCGGTCAAAGGCGAGATCGTGCCCGTGCCGTGGGAGAAGAACATGTGCCTGGGCTCCGGCGTCTCATGGGGCTACATTCCCGACGACCGGGTGATGACCCTGCCCGAGGTGATCACGATGCTGGTCAACGTGATCGTACGCGACGGCAATTTGCTGCTCAACGTCGGCCCGGACGCCGACGGCGCCATTCCGGCGGAAATGGTGGAACGCCTGGGCGAGCTGGGCCGGTTCACCAGCCGTTACGGCGAGAGCATTTTCGCGACCCGCGCCGGACCGCTCCAGCCGGTCGACGACGTTTTCGGCACCACCTACCGCGACCGTACGGTCTACTTGCATATCCTGGATACCGACCGTCTGGCCAAGCTTCCGCTCGTGTTCCCGTCGGACGTGCTGTCGGCCGAAGTTTTGACCGGCGGCCGTGTCACGCTGGCCCGGGGCGAGGAGGGGATCTGCTTCCAGGTCGCTGCCGAACCTGACGCCATCGACACGATCGTCCGGCTGCAGTTGGCCGAACCGGTGCCGCCGCTGGTCTTCGACCGCTTCGATTTCCAGAAGCCGGCACCAAAAGCCGCATCCGTCAAGGAGGCCCTATGAACAAGAAGATCGTTTTTATCGGGGGCGGGAGTGTCATTTGGACGCCCACCTTCGCCAACGACCTGTTCCAGCAGTCGTCGCTGGCCGGAAGCCAGCTGGTTCTGGTCGACATCGACCAGGACGCGCTTCGTGTCCTGACCGCCTATTGCACCCGTTTGAGCCACCAGTACCAGACGGGCTGGTCGGTGGCGGCAGCGGATCTGGATGCAGCTCTCGAAGGCGCAGACTTTGTCTGTTTGTCGATTTCGACCGGCGGATTCGAGGCGATGCACCATGACTACACGATTCCCGAGCGCTACGGCGTCTTCCACACGGTCGGCGACACGGCCGGCCCCGGCGGCATCTCGCGCACCTTGCGCAACGTGCCCGTTTTCGTCCAGGTGGCGCGCAAAATGGAGCAGCTGTGCCCCGATGCCTGGCTGATCCATGTGACCAACCCGTTGTCGCAGCTGACCCGGGCGGTCGGTCTGACCACGAAGGTCCGCTGTGTCGGGCTGTGCCACAACTACGCCGGCACGATCAGCATGCTGGCCGGATATCTCGGTGCAAAAGAAAAGGACATCCACGCGGTCAGCGTCGGGATCAACCACTACAGCTACCTCAAGGACCTGACCGTGCGCGGCCGGCCCGTGGCCGGCCAACTGACATTGGTACGCT